>DASQUY010000443.1:0-6686 GCA_035641055.1 Acidimicrobiales bacterium
ACGCCGCGTCGTCCGTGCCCGCCACAGCGGCGCTGGCCGACGCCGGGCTGGAGCCGGTGGAGCTCGCCGCCAAGGAGGGGCTGGCGCTGGTGAACGGCACCGACGGCATGCTGGGCATGCTGATTCTCGCCGGCCACGATCTCGCCGGGCTGCTCCCCGCCGCCGACCTCACCGCCGCCATGAGCGTCGAGGCCGCCCTTGGCACGGACCGGGTCTTCGCCGCCGACCTCGCCCGGCTGCGGCCGCACCCCGGGCTGGCGACGAGCGCCGCCAGCATGGCCCGGCTCCTGGAGGACTCGGAGATCGTGGCCTCGCACCGCACCGACGACCCCCGCGTGCAGGACGCCTACTCGCTGCGCTGCGCCCCCCAGGTGGCGGGGTCCGCCCGCGACACGCTGGCATACGTCACCGCCGTGGCGGAGCGGGAGCTGGCCGCCGTGATCGACAACCCGGTCGTGCTGGCCGACCGCCGGGTCGAGTCCAACGGCAACTTCCACGGCGCGCCCCTGGCCCACGCCTGCGACTTCCTCGCCATCGTCGCCGCCGACCTCGGAGCCATGGCCGAGCGCCGCCTCGACCGGTTGCTCGACCCCGCTCGGTCGCACGGGCTGCCGCCGTTCCTCGCCGACGACCCGGGCGTCGACTCGGGGATGATGCTCGCCCAGTACACGGCCGCCGCCCTGGTGGCGGAGAATCGGCGGCTGGCCGTCCCCGCCAGCGTCGACTCCATCCCCACCTCTGCCATGCAGGAGGACCACGTCTCGATGGGGTGGGCCGCTGCCCGCAAGCTGCGGACCGTGCTCGACAACCTGAGCCGCATCCTCGCCGTCGAGCTGGTGGTGGCCGCCCGGGCGCTCGACCTGCGCCGACCGCTCCGGCCCGCCCCGGCGACCGCCGCCGTCGTCGAGCTACTCCGCCGGCACGTGCCGGGACCGGGCCCCGACCGGATCGTGGCCCCGGAGCTGGCCGCAGCCGAGCGGCTCGTCCGCAGCGGCGCCGCCGTCGAGGCCGCCCGTCAGGTCGTGGGGGAACTCCCGTGAGCCGGCCCCAACCCCGCTTGACCCGAGGCAATGACGAACGTTCCCGTGAGCCCGAGGCAATGACGAACGGGTTCCGTGTGCTATTGCCTCGCCCTCGCGACACCGCTTGTTATTGCCTCACGCCACGGAGGTTGCGGGTGTGACCACGCCCGCCGGCCCCCGGTTTGTGCAGGCGCCGCGTGGCGCAGGGCTGTCCTGCCGCGGGTGGGCGCAGGAGGCGGCGCTGCGCATGCTCATGAACAACCTCGACCCCGACGTGGCCGAGCGCCCCGACGACCTCGTCGTCTACGGGGGCACCGGGCGCGCCGCCCGCTCGTGGGAGGCATTCGACGCCCTGGTGGCGAGCCTCCGGGACCTGGCCGACGACGAGACGCTGGTCGTGCAGTCGGGCAAGCCCGTCGGCGTCTTCAGCACCCACGAGTGGGCGCCCCGGGTCCTCATCGCCAACGCCAACCTCGTGCCCGAGTGGGCGACGTGGGACGAGTTCCGCCGCCTCGAAGCCCTCGGTCTGACCATGTACGGCCAGATGACGGCGGGGTCGTGGATCTACATCGGCACGCAGGGGATCCTCCAGGGGACCTACGAGTGCTTCGCCGCCATCGCCGCCCAGCGCTTCGACGGCTCGCTGCGGGGCACGGTCACACTCACCGGGGGGCTCGGCGGGATGGGCGGCGCCCAGCCCTTGGCGGTCACGATGAACGGCGGCGTGGCCATCTGCATCGAGGTCGACCCCGAGCGCATCGAGCGGCGCCTCCAACACGGCTATCTCGATCGGGCCGCCGGGAGCGTGCGCGAGGCGTGCGATCTGGCGGCCGGGGCGAAGGCCGCCGCCGAGCCGCTGTCGATCGGCGTGGCCGCCAACGCCGCCGAGGTAGTGCCGGCACTCGCCGCCGGGGCGGGCGACCTGGGCGGGTTCGCCGATCTCGTCGACATCGTCACCGACCAGACGCCCGCCCACGACCCGCTGGCGTACGTGCCGGTCGGCCTCGACGTGGCGGCCGCCACCGAGCTGCGGCAGCGCGATCCCGACGACTACCTGGCTCACAGCCGCGACTCGATAGTGCAGCACTGCGCCGGGCTGGTGGCGTTCGCCCGGCGGGGGGCCGAGGTGTTCGACTACGGCAACGCCCTGCGGGCCGAGGCCCGGGCCGCCGGCTACGAGGACGCCTTCGCCTACCCCGGCTTCCTGCCCGCCTACATCCGCCCGCTGTTCTGCGAGGGCAAGGGGCCGTTCCGTTGGGCGGCGCTATCGGGCGACCCGGCCGACATCGAGGTGACCGACCGCCTGGTCCTCGAGGAGTTCCCCGAGAACCAGACGCTGGGTCGCTGGATCCGCATGGCCCGCGAGCGCGTGCCGTTCCAGGGCCTGCCGGCTCGGATCTGCTGGCTGGGCTACGGCGAGCGGTCCCGGCTCGGCTTGCGGATGAACGAGCTGGTGGCGACCGGAGAGCTCCGCGCCCCGATCGTGATCGGCCGCGACCACCTGGACTCGGGGTCGGTGGCGTCGCCCTACCGCGAGACCGAGTCGATGCGGGACGGCAGCGACGCCGTCGCCGATTGGCCCATCCTCAACGCCCTGCTCAACACCGCCGCCGGCGCCTCGTGGGTGAGCTTCCACCACGGCGGGGGCGTGGGCATCGGGCGGTCGCTGCACGCCGGCATGGTGGCGGTCGCCGACGGCACACCCCTGGCCGCCCAGAAGCTGGAGCGGGTGCTCACCACCGACCCGGGCCTGGGCGTGGTCCGTCACGCCGACGCCGGCTACGAGCGGGCCCGGGAGGTGGCCGACCGCCACGGGATCCGTCTCCCGTGACCACGTGGTTCGCCGAGTGGGCCTGGCTCGGTGGCGAGGGGTTGGCGGCGCAGGTGGTGCTGGAGGACGACGGCGCCGGGCGGCTGACCCGGGTGGCCCAAGTGGCGCCCGGGGAGGCTCCGCCGGTCGGCGTGGTCCGCCTGCCCGGGATCGTGCTGCCCGGCCTCGCCAACGGTCACTCGCACGCCTTCCACCGGGCGCTGCGCGGACGGGTCCAGGGGGTGGGGGCGGACGACTTCTGGCGCTGGCGCGACCGGATGTACGAGCTGGCCGCTGTCCTCGACCCGGACGGGCTGTTCGACCTTGCCCGCGCCACTTACGCCGAGATGGCGCTGGCGGGGATCACCGCAGTGGGTGAGTTCCACTACCTCCACCACCCGCCCGGCGCCGGCGCCTATGACGACCCCAACGCCATGGGCCGGGCGCTCGTGGCCGCCGCCGCCGAGACCGGCGTGCGGCTGACCCTCCTCGACGCGTGCTATCTGCGAGGGGGCTTCGACGCCCGGGCTGGATGGGCGCACCCGGCCCAGGTCCGCTTCGGCGACGGTGACGTGGACCAGTGGGCCAGCCGGGTCGAGGCGCTGGCGACGTCGGTCCGGCCCCGGTGGCGGCTGGGCGCCGCGGTCCACAGCGTGAGGGCCGTCGACGAGCGGGCGATGGGGGTCGTCGCCGACTGGGCCGCCCGCCACGAGGCGCCGCTGCACCTCCACCTGGCGGAGCAGCGGGCCGAGGTGAAACAGGCGCTGGCGGCCACCGGTCGGACCCCGGCCCGGCTCGCCGCCGACGCCGGGCTGCTCGGCCCGCGGACCGTGGCCGTCCACGCCACCCACGTGACCGACGACGACGTGCGGGCGCTCGGCTCGAGCGGCACCGGTGTCTGCCTGTGCCCGACTACCGAGCGCGACCTGGGCGACGGCGTCGGCCCGGCCGCCCGCCTGGCGGCGGCGGGCAGCCCGTTGTCGCTCGGCACGGACAGCCATGCCGTGATCGACCCGTTCGAGGAGGCCCGGCTGGCCGAGCTCCACGAGCGCCTGGTGCGGCGACGCCGGGGTGGCCTCGGCGCCGCGGCCCTCCTGGCGGCGGCGACGTCCGGCGGATGCCGGGCCCTGGGCTGGGCGGACGGCGGCGCACCCTCGGGCGGGCTGGTGCCGGGGGCGCCCGCCGACCTCGTGGTGGTGGACCGCGCGTCCGCGCGGCTGGCCGGCCTGGACCTGGCTCGGCACGGTGCCGCCGGCGTGGTGTTCGCCGCCACCGCCGCCGACGTCACCGACGTGGTCGTGGGCGGCCGGACGATCGTCCGGGATCGCGCCCACACCTCGATCCCGGACGTCCCCGCCGCTCTGCACCGGGCCATCACGTCGCTGTGGGAGCGGGTGTGAGCGCCGGTCCCACCCCCACTTCCCGAGGCAATGGCGAACGTTCCAGCGAGCCGGAGGCGATAGCGAACGGTTTTCGTTCGTCATTGCCTCGAGTCCCCGTCACCGTTCGACATTGCCTCGGGTGCCCGACGCACTGGGTGATGGGCCGGTGACGCGCTGGGACCTGCTCGTCACCAACGGCAGCGTGGCCACGATGGATCCCGGTCGGCCGGGAGCCTACGGGCTGGTGGCCAACGGGGCCGTCGCCGTGGGCGACGGCCGGATCGACTGGGTAGGCCCCGCGGCCGACCTGCCCGCCGGCGCCACCGCGGCCCACACGATCGACGCCGGCGGGGCGTTGGTCACTCCCGGGCTCGTCGACTGCCACACCCACCTGGTATTCGCCGGCGACCGGGTGGCCGAGTTCGAGGCCCGCCTCGCGGGAGCCGACTACGAGGAGCTCGCCCGCCGTGGCGGCGGCATCGCCGCGACGGTGCGGGCCACCCGGGCGGCGACGACCGACGAGCTGGTGGCCGGCGCCGTCCACCGGGCCCGGCAGCTCCTGGCCGACGGTGTGACCACCGTCGAGATCAAGTCGGGCTACGGGCTCGATCTCGACACCGAGCGACGCATGCTCCGGGCGGCCCGTCGGGTGGGCGACGAGCTGCCGCTGCGGGTGCGCACGACGTTCCTGGGCGCCCACACCGTGCCCGCCGCGCACGCCGCCGACCCGGACGGCTACGTCGACGTCGTCTGCGAGGAGATGGTCCCTGCTGTGGCGGCGGAGGGACTGGCCGACGCCGTCGACGCCTTCTGCGAGCGCATTGCCTTCTCGCCCGCCCAGGTGGCGCGTGTGTTCGACGCCGCCCGCCGGCACGGGCTGCCTGTCAAGCTCCACGCCGACCAGCTCTCCGACGGAGGTAGTGCCGGACTGGCGGCGTCGTTCAGCGCGCTGTCGGCGGACCACCTCGAGCACACGTCGGAGGCGGGTGTTCGCGCGCTTGCCGCTGCCGGCACCGTCGCGGTGCTGCTGCCGGGCGCCACCTACACGCTGGGGGAGCCCGCCCGCGCCCCGGTGGCGGCCCTCCGTCCTGCTGGCGTGCCCCTGGCGGTGTCCACCGACGCCAACCCCGGGACGTCGCCGCTCCTGTCGTTGCGCCTGGCCGCCAACCTGGCGTGCACGCTGCTGGGCCTCACGCCGCCCGAGGCCTTGTGCGGCATCACCCGCACCGCCGCCCGGGCGCTGGGGCTCCAGGGCACGGCCGGGGTCCTGAAGCCCGGAACCGCCGCCGACCTGGTGGTCTGGGACGCCGGGCACCCCGCCGAGCTCGTCTACTGGATCGGCGGCCGGCTGGCCCGCACGGTGATCGTCGGCGGCGAGCCCCTACCGAACGTGCGGTGGTTAGAGGGGTCATAGCCCCTGTAACCACCGCATGCTCGGCTCAGCTACCCGGCCTCGCAGCGGCGCTTCAACCCTTCCGCCTCCATCTGGATGTAGCGGCCGGTGCGGGGGGCCATCAGCCGGCCCATGACGGGAGCCAGCGGCCCGTCCTGGTCGACCGTGAGGGTGACCGTCACGGCGCCGTCGGGCCCGGGGGGTCCGAGGCGGTGAGCCGCAGTGGTCGTGACACCGGGCGCGCGCGAGGCCCAGGTGAACGACGCCCGGGGCGCGTACTCGGTGACCGTCCACACGAGCGCCGGCAGGCGCGGCTGGCGGATCCGCACGCGGCTGCCGACACCCAGGTCCCTGTCGTCGAGGCGGGTGACCTCGGTCATCGACGGTGTCCACTCGGGCCAGCGCTCGACGTCGACGAGCGTGGCCCAGACCACGCTCGGGTCGGCGCCGATCTCGATTGACGTCTCGTGGTGCATGCGTCCAGCATGCCGCATCCGGTGGCGTGGGGGAGCGGTGGGGAAGCCGGTACCGCGACGAGCGGTAGCACGCCGGCGGCGTCGCCGTGCCGGCAACCACCGGAGGTTCGGGCTTCAATGGGGGGATGACCACAGGCGAACGGCGAGTGGTGCTGGTGACCGGAGGGACCCGGGGGCTGGGCCGCGCCCTCGGCGAGGCGTTCCTGGGTGAGGGCTACGACGTCGCCGTCTGCGGGCGATCCGAGCCCGACGTCCTTCCGGCGAACGGCGGCCGCACGGCGGAGTTCGTGGCCGCCGACGTGCGCGACCCCGACCAGGTCGAGGCGCTCGTGCGGGCGGTCGTCGACCGGTTCGGGCACCTCGACCTGCTCGTGAACAACGCCGGCGGGTCGCCGCCGGCCGACGCCGCCACGGTGTCACCCCGCTTCACGGCGGCGATCGTCACCCTCAACCTGGTGGCGCCGATGATCACGGCCCAGCGGGCCAACGAGGTGATGCAAAAGCAGGCCAGGGGCGGGGCGATCATCAACATCTCGTCGCTGTGCGGCATGCGGCCGTCGCCGGGCACCGCCGCCTACGGCGCCGCCAAGGCCGGCCTCATCA
>DASQUY010000444.1:0-4543 GCA_035641055.1 Acidimicrobiales bacterium
CTAGGCCGAGCGCTCGTACCGCCAGCCGGCGGGGTCCATGACCAGCCGGTGGCGGGGCCCCGGGGCGGACGGATCATTCGCCTCGTAGCCGGCGTCAGGTGACCACAGGGCCATCTGGACACCGCCGTCGTCGACCATGTGGGTGCTGAACAGCTCGATGTCGGCGCCGCGGGCGGCGGCGAGGGCCGCGGCCGTGTCCGGTGCCGCGCACAGCCCGTGGAGCGTCACCCAGGTGGGCGGCACCATCTCGATCTCACGGTTGCGGTGGCGGTCGAGGGCGTCGGCGGGCGTGGTCCACACGTGGTCGCCGATCTCACCCCCATCGACGATCACCTCCGCGGATCCCGCCGGCAGCCCGGCGAGGAAGAACCACGTGGCGAAGCGTCGGGGCGCCTCCGGCGGCGGGACCCAGTGGGCGAACGGCACCAGCTCCCCGGCGTCGAGCCGCAGCCCGGTCTCCTCCCGCGCCTCGCGCACCGCGGCCCGCCGGGCCCCTTCCCGGCCCTCACCGTCCGACGGCTCGACCCGGCCGCCGGGGAACACCCACAGGCCCCCGAAGGCCTGGCCCCGGGTCTTGCGCAGCATGAGGCACTCGAGCCCGGGGTCGCCATCCCGCACGAGGACCACCGTGGCGGCATCGATCACCGGGGTGCCGCCGCTGCCGGTCAGAACGTCCTTCATCCCCCGCAGGATGTCAGGCCGGCGCCCGAGATGCTCCCTCGTATGGTGAGAAGGTGATCCGCGACGTCGAGGTCGGCGATGCCGGACCGAGGGGTCGAGGCGTCTTCGCTCGGCGCGACTTCGCTCCGGGCGAGTTCATCTTCCGACGTCGCCACATCCGGATCGTGACCGGGGCGGAGCTCTCGACTCTCACGGAATGGGATCGGGTCCACCTGTGCGAGCTGGGCTTCGACCGCTTCGCGGTGCTCGCCCCGCCGGGTTGCTACCTCAACCACTCCTGCGATCCGAACGCGATGCGCCACGGCGTCAAGGTGTTCGCCTGGCGCCCGATCGCGGCCGGCGACGAGATCACGATCGATTACCGGCTCAACGCCTTCGACGGCGACAGCTGGCCCTGCGAGTGCGGAGCGGAGAACTGCACCGGCACGGTCGTCGGCAGCTTCTTCGCCATGGACCCCGAGCGGCAACGCCTCCTCCTGCCCCATGCGCCCCGCTTCATCCGACGGGAGTACCGGCGACGGGCACGCGAAGGCTGACGACCGGCGACGACGCGTCGCTCGGTGCGATCAGGGACGCGCCCGCAGGCCGTCGATGCGCTGCTGGAGGGCGGGGGTCCAGTGGCCGCGGTACCGGGCTTGCAGCTCGGGTCGCTGCCAGTCGTCGCTGGTGACCTGGCCCCGGCACAAAGCCGACCCGCAGGTGCACGCCATGTCGAGGCCGTCGGCGCCCGAGGAGGTCCCGTAGTCGACCGTCAGCTCCTCGCCGGGCCGGACGTCCCGCCGCGTGGCGAGCTCGTAGGGGCCGACGTGCCACAGGTTGGGGTCGCAGCTGTGGTTGGCGAAATGGGCGGGCGTGCCGGGAGGCATCACGAGGTGACCGTCCTCGTGGACCGTGATCGTGTCGACATAGGGCGCCCGAGGGTCGGCGTCGGCGGCCGCGATCAGCTCGACGAGCTCGGCCGTGGACACGAGCCGACCGGCGAGCCGCAGCACGACCGTCCCACTCGGGATGTCGGCGGTGGTGAGGAGGCCGGAGCCCTCGATCCCGGACGCCTCCACGACGATCCGGTCGTCGATCCACACCTCAGCGGGCGGCGGCTCCCACGCCACGCTCACAGTCTGCACGACCCGGCACGCGACGATGATCGGCGTGGACGTCGACCTCGCGGCCCTCGGCGAGTACACCCGCGACGTGCGCCGCGCCGCGCGCCTCGGGCGCGAGCCCACGGCCGAGGGAGGGGCGAGCGGCGCCGGCGTGGCGGTCGACGCCGACCGAGTGAGATGGCGCCGCCTGGCGGTCACGCACGCGGCGACGCGGCTGGCGGCCGGCCGTCACGCCGAGGGGGCGTTCGGCGGCCTGCAGGACACCGTCCCGCGGGCGGCGCTCCTCGCCCTGCACGCCCGCGTGGCCGGCATCGACCCCGGCGGCTGGGAGCACCCCGCGCTCGTACAGGTCTGGCTGCGGTGGGCGGACTACGTCGTGCCCCGCGCCGACGTCGGTGTCTTCACGCTCGGCGCCGGGCCGCGTGACCCGCGCTACCGGAGGGCGCTCGACCGGCTCGTCGACGCCGTCGTGGCGGCGATGCCGGACGGCCGCCGGGACAGCCGAGTCGTGATGGAGGCGCTCCCGTGGCTGCCGAACCCCCTGCTGATCAGGGCGACAGCCGTCACCGGGCGGGTGCACATCCGGTGGGACGCCCGGACCACCGAGGTCGTCGCCGCCGAGCGTCCGGCGATCGACGCCGACGAGGCACGGCGCGACCTCGCCCGTCGCTTCCTCCACTGGCTCGGACCGGCCAGCGCCCCGCACTTCGCCAGGTGGGCCGGCGTGCCCCGTCCCGACGCCCAGCACACGTGGGAGGCGCTGGCGCCCGACATGGTGCCGGTGGGGTTCGAGGGGCGGAGACGCTGGCTCCTCGCCGACGACGTCGACGGCCTCACCGCGGCCGAGCCGCCCCACGGGGTGCGGCTGCTGCCCGCCGGCGACCCGTGCCTGTTCATGGACGACGACCTGCCACCCGCCCCGGCGGCCCACGAGCCCGACGAGGCGCGCGGGATCACGACACGCCTGCTCAACGGCCTGGCCGGGCGGATCGCGCTCGACGGCCGGGTCGTCGGCGCCTGGGGCCGCGTCCGGGCCGACGTCACCCTCGACCCCTGGCCCTCGCTGCCGGCGGACCGTAGGGACGACGTCGAGGCTGAGGCCCGGTCGCTCGCCGGCCCCATCGCCTCTCCGATCCGAGTGCGCTGGCTGCCGAGCCGAAAGTAGATGGGCGCGCCCTCACCGGGGCGACCCTGCCGCCAGGGCCGCCACCGCCGTCGCGAGGCGGTCGAGCTCGGCGTCGGTCGTGACGTAGTGGACCGAGGCCCGCACCAGTGGCGGCAGCCGTCGGCGGTCGGTGTCGAGCCGAGTTGATGACGGCGGCGACACGGAGACGTTGATGCCCTCGGCCCGCAACCGCGCCCGCACGTCGGCGGCGTCGATGCCGTCGACCGTGAAGGTGACGATGCCGCTGCGCCGGAGCCCCAGGTCGTGCACGGCCACGCCCGGCACCGCCCGCAGCCGCTCCCGCAGGGACTCGGCGAGCGCCCCCACCCGCGCGGCGATGGCCTCCAGCCCCCACGCCCGGGCGTACGCCGCCGCCTCACGCAGGCCGGCGACGGCGGCCAGGTTCGACTCCCAGTTCTCGAACCGCCGGGCGTCGGCGCGCACCTCGTAGCGGTCGGGCGCCACCCACTCGGCGCCGAGCAGGTCGAGGAAGGCGGGTTCGGCGCCCGTGTCGTCCAGCCGCTCCAGCAGGTCCCGTCGCACGTGCAGGAAGCCGGTGCCCCGCGGCGCCCGCAGGAACTTGCGCCCGGTCGCCGACAGCAGGTCGCACCCGATCGCCCCCACGTCGACCGGCAGCTGCCCGACCGACTGGCAGGCGTCGAGCAGGAACGGCACCCCGGCTGCCCGGCACGCCGCCCCCACCTCGGCCGCCGGGTTCACGAGCCCGCCGTTCGTGGGGACGTGGGCGATCGCCACCAGCCCGACGGGACCCCTCCGGTCGTCTAGCAACTGTGTCAGCGCCTCCACCGAGACCTGGCCGTGCTCGTCGTCGGGGATGACCTCGACCGTCACGCCGCGGCGCCGGGCCGCCTGGAGGAAGCTCACGTAGCTCGACGCGTACTCGACCGTGCAGGTGAGGATGCGGTCGCCGGGGCGCAGCGGCAGCGACCAGAACGCCTGGTGCCAGGCGAACGTGGCGTTCTCGCCCAGCGCGATCTCGTCGGGCCGGGCACCGATCAGCGCCGCCACCTCCTCGTAGGTGCGCTGGTGGTCGGCCTCGCGGTCGGCGGCCAGCTCGTAGCCCCCGGTCACCGCCTCGGCCCGCAGCCACTCGAGCTGGGCGTCGAGCACGGGCCGGGGCGGCAGGCTGGCACCGGCGTGGTTGAGGTGGACGACTCGCTCGCATCCCGGGGTGTCGGCCCGGGCCCGTTGCACGTCGATCGACATCGCCCCATTCAACGCCCCGCCGCGAGGCCTTATCCTCCTAACAGCGCGAGGAGGTGATCCCGGCGTGCTGATCGAGCACATCCTGTACGGGAAGGGCCACGATGTGGTCACGGTCGGTGCCGACGCGTCGGTCGCGGAGGCGGTGGCGCTGTTGGAGGATCGCAACATCGGCGCGCTGGTCGTGGCCGACGGGTCCCGCATCGCCGGCATCGTGTCCGAGCGGGACATCGTGCGGGCGCTCGCCGACCAGACGGTCGGTCACACGGCCATCCTGGAGCAGCGGGTGTCCGACCTGATGACCACCGACGTGACCACCTGCGGCTCGCGCACCTCGGTGAACGAGCTCATGCGGCTGATGACCGACCGC
>DASQUY010000445.1:0-4004 GCA_035641055.1 Acidimicrobiales bacterium
GGCCCTGCCCCCCGTAGCCTCCCGGGCCGGAGCCGGGCTGGCGGCCCTCGCCCCACGGTGAACCCTGCCCCCAGGAGGTTGGCTGCCCGGGCGCCGAGCCGGAGCCCGACTCCCAGCCGGCACCCTGGCCGCTGGCCAGCCAGTCCCGATCCGTCTGCCAGCCGGGGCCCGCATCCCCGCCGGAGACCCCAGGCGATGCCAGCGAACCGGCGCCAGGCTCCCGGCCCCAGCCCTGGGCCTGTTGCTGTTCCCAACCCGCGGACCGCCCGGGACCTGCGCCGCCCCCCGCTCGACCGGGCCCGCCCTGGCCGGCGGGAGTGTCGGTGGCCATGTTGCCGCTGGCGTCGGCCACGTGCTCCGTCCAGCGGGCGCCGTCGTGATAGCGCTGCACGAAGCGTCCTGACGGATCCGGATACCAGCCGGGACTGACCTGAGACATGCGAAGCTCCCCGAACGATCGTGATTGCCCGCCGTCGGCGCGCCGAACATAGTTCCTCGACGGCGGGGCGCGCGCCGGGTGCTGACCGGCCTACAGCCAGCGCAGGTCCGTGGAGGCCACCTCGTCCACCGCCTCGCCGCACGTCGGGCAGTACCAGCGGGCTTCGAGGGCCGTGCCGCAAACGCCGTGGGTCGGCAGGCCGGCATCGCCGCCCCGGGGGTGGCCGGCTCGATGCGACGCCCCCCACTGAGCCAGCATGCGGAGCGCCCCGGCCAGGTCGGCGCCGGCGGCGGTCAGGCGGTAGCTGTGGCGGACCGGCCGGTGGGAGTACGGCTCGCCGACCAGCAGACCCTCCCGCTCCAGCCGGGCCAGGCGTTTGGAGAGGATGTTGGGGGCGATGCCGTCGAGGTCGACCAGCAGGTCCCCGAAGCGCCGGGGTCCCGGCAGCAGCGCCGCGATCACCAGCAGCGACCAGCGGTCGCCGACACGCTCAGCGGCCTCGGCCAGCGCGTCGGGAGCGGGAATCTCGGGCGACTGCGGTGTCGTCATCGGGCCGAGACGGTACAGTCTGGGCGAGTAACTTGCAGATTGCTAGTAACTAGCCCTGATGCCCGACGGAGCGAACGGCGAGGAGCACCCGGTGATGAGCGAGCCGACCGACACCACCGCCGTTCACCTTCGTGAGCAGGTGGCCGACCTCCAGCGGGAGGCGACGGCGCTGGCCCTGGCCCTCGCCGCGACCGACGAGGGCCGACCGGAGGGAGTCGAGGAACGGCTCGGGGCCAGCGTCATCAGGCCGCTGGGCCGCGTGGTCCCCGAGGCGAGGGATGCGCCGGCAGCGCCGGATGCCGAGGTGGCGGCGTCGGCCGCGCCCGCTGATCGCCTGTGGGAGCTGGCCAAGACCGCGACCCGCCTGCGTGCCAGCGGCGACGCGCCCAGCGAGGTCGTCGAGGCCACCGCCGCCCTCCAGGACCTCGCCTGTCAGCCGGCACCGGGCGTCGACGCCGCGGTCATCGAGGAGCGTCTGGCCGAGCTGCGCGAGCTCCAGGCCGGTGTCACTGCGGCGATCCAGGTCGCCGACGACGGCCCCTACCTGGTGACCGGCGGTGTGGAGATCCACACCTGGCTGGGTGAGCCGGTGCCCACCCGGCCCCAGATGGCGCTCTGTCGCTGCGGTCGATCACAGCTCAAGCCGCTCTGCGACGGCACCCACGCAGCGATCGGTTTCAGCGGCGAGAAGGATCCGAAGCGGGTGGCGGACCGGCGGGACACCTACGTCGGCCAGCAGGTCACGGTGCTCGACAACCGGGGCATCTGCCAGCACTCCGGGTTCTGCTCCGACCGACTGAACCGCGTCTTCCACGCCGACTCCGAGCCGTTCGTGACCCCGAGCGGGGGGCGCATGGACGAGATCATCCGCGCCGTGCGGGACTGCCCCTCCGGAGCCCTGAGCTTCGCCATCGACGGACGAGAGGCGCGCGAGCAGGTGGACCAGCCCCGCGAGCCCGGCATCGAGGTCTCGAAGGACGGCCCCTACCGGGTCACCGGCGGCCCCGCGCTCGTCGACGGCCACGGGAACGACGTGCCACGCGCCGCCGGAGCCTCACGTGAGCACTACGCCCTCTGCCGGTGCGGCCAGTCGCAGAACAAGCCGTTCTGCTCGGGCATGCATTTCTACGTCGAGTTCCGCGACCCCGTGCCCGACCCGGACCGGGAGCCGACGATGTTCGAGTGGGTGGGGGGCCTGCCGGCCCTCACCCGGATGACCCGTCTCTTCTACGAGAAGTACGTCCCGGACGACCCCCTGCTCGCCCCCCTGTTCGCCGAGATGTCGGTCGACCACCCCGAGAGGGTCGCCAAGTGGCTGGCCGAGGTCTTCGGCGGCCCGAGCTACTACAGCGACACCTTCGGTGGCTACAACCGGATGCTCGGCCAGCACCTGGGCAGGTCCCTCACCGAGGCCCAGAGGGCCCGGTGGGCGTCCCTGATCTCCCAGGCCGCCAAGGAAGCGGGCCTGCCCAACGACGCCGAGTTCCAGGCCGCCTTCCACTCCTACATCGAGTGGGGAACCCGTCTCGCCGTCGAGAACTCCCAACCCGAGTCACGTCCGCCGCTGGACATGCCGATGCCGCACTGGGATTGGGACACCGCGGCCGGCCCACCCTGGGGTCGGGCCTCGGCCCTCGCCCCGCCCGACGAGGAGGACGACGAGGCGCCGCCCCTTCCGGGCCCGGGCGAGCCGCTGAGCTTCGCCGCCCACATCAAGCCCCTGTTCCGCTCCCAGGATCGGCGCTCGATGCGATTCGCCTTCGACCTCTGGTCCAACGACGACGTCCGCCAGCACGCGGAGGCGATCCTCGAGCGGATCCGCGACGGCTCGATGCCGTGCGACGGCGCGTGGCCCGAGGAGCGGATCGCCGTCCTCGAGCGCTGGATCGCGTCCGGCTGCCCGAACGGTGGCGAAGAGGCCGAGTCCATGACACCAGACAAGCCGGGAGGCACCTCATGACCCTGACCGACGACCTGCGATCCACCATCGGCCGGCTGGCGGAGGCCGTGGCCCCCTCCGTCGTCCGCATCGGGCGCCACGGGGGACGGGGCTGCGGCGTCGTGGTCGGCGACGGCCTCGTGCTCACCAACGCCCACAACCTGCGCGACCGCACGACCCAGGTCACCTTCGGCGACGGGCGCTCCGTGCAGGGCCGGTCGGCGGGCGTTGACCTCGACGGTGACCTCGTCGTGCTGGCGGTCGACACCGGCGGCGCCCCGGCGCTGGCCTGGGGGGACGGCGGCGTAGACCTCGGGGCGCCGGTGTTCGCCGTGGTCGGCATCCCCGACGGCCACCGGGTGACCGTCGGCACCGTGTCCGCGACCGGGCGCTCGTTCCGGGGCCCGCGTGGCCGGCTGGTCCCCGGCGGCATCGAGCACACGGCGCCGCTGGCTCGAGGCAGCTCGGGCAGCCCCATCGTCGATGCCGAGGGGCGCTTGCTCGGCATCACCACCTTGCGGCTCGGGGACGGCTTCTCGATCGCCCAGCCGGCCGGCCCGACGCTGCGGGAGCGCGTCGACGCCCTGGCGGCCGGCCGCGAGCCGCAGCGCCGCCTGCTCGGCATCGGCGCGGCGCCGGCCCACGTCGCGCGGCGCATGCGCCGGGCGGTCGGGCTGCCCGAGCGGGACGGCGTCCTGGTCCGGGGCGTCGAGCCGGACAGCCCGGCGGCCCGTGCGGGCCTGCGCCAGGGCGACCTCATCACCGCCGCCGGCGAGACCGAGGTCACGAGCATCGACGCCTTGGCTGCAGTGCTCGACCGGCTCGGCGACGGCGAGGCGCTGAGCCTGCACGTCGTCCGGGGTACGGACGAGCTCGACGTGGTCGCCCGCTTCGACGACGCCGGCACCGCGGACGCGACGACCGAGGTGGGCGATGCCTGACGTCCACGACCGGGTGGCGGTCCCGCCAGGCGACGCCGGGCCCGATGCCGAGGCGCTCGACGCCTACTCGCGCACGGTGACGGCGGTGGCCGAACGGCTCCTACCGTCGGTGGCCAGCCTGCGGCACGGGCGGGGC
>DASQUY010000446.1:0-3219 GCA_035641055.1 Acidimicrobiales bacterium
GCTGAGGTCCTTGCCGAACCAGTCCGAGGGCCACGTGGGCACCGCCCAGCCCGAGGTCGCGCGACATGCGCACCATGTGGCTCATCGTGAGCTTGGCGATGTTGGGCAGGCCCGGGATGTCCTGACCCGCCGCCATGGCCGCCTTGAGCCGCAGGTTGTTGTAGCGGGCCAGCTCGCCGAGGGTGTGGAGCTGCACGAGCCGCTGGCGGATGGCCGGGTCGGACGCCTTGCCATTGGCCTGGGCCAGCCGGCTGAGCGCCCCGGACGAGGCGCCGAACAGCGTGCCCCCGCCGCCGCCCCGGCGACCCCCGGTGGCGACGAAGTCTCCGGCCCGCCGGTCGAGGTCGCCCGACAGCGTGCCGGCCGTGGCCAGCGAGGCCGCCGCCGTCCCGCCGCCGGCGCCCAGGCTGGACCGCTCGAAGGCGAGCGTCGTGTTGGCGACCCGCCAGCCGTTGCCGAGCCCGCCGATGATGGCGTCGTCGGGTACCCGAGCATCGCTGAGGAACACCTCGTTGAACAGCGAGCGCCCGGTCATCTCCCGCAGAGGCCGCACCTCGACGCCCGGCTGCTTCATGTCTATGACGAAGTACGTGATGCCGGCGTGCTTGGGCTGGTCGGGATCGGTGCGGGCGATCAGCATGCCGTAGTCGGCGACGTGGCCGCCCGACGTCCACACCTTCTGGCCGTTGACGACCCACTCGTCGCCGTCCTTCTCAGCGCGGCACTGGAGCCCCGCGAGGTCGGACCCGGCGCCGGGCTCGCTGAAGAGCTGGCACCAGCCCCTCTGGCCGGTGACGATGTCCCGCAGGTAACGGTGCTTCTGCTCCTCGCTGCCGTGCACGAGGATCGTGGGGCCGCCCAGGATGAGGCCGAGGCCGCCCGGTGCAGGGAGGGCGCCGAAGTCGGCGATGGTCTGCTGGACGCGGTTGCCCTCCGAGCGGCTGAGGTCCTTGCCGAACCAGTCCGAGGGCCACGTGGGCACCGCCCAGCCCGAGGTGCCGAGCCGTTCCCACCACTCGGCGACCCTGAGGTCGGGGTCCCAGTTGTCGGCCAACCAGTCCTTGACCTCGGCGGCGACGTCGGTGCCCGCCTCGGTCCGATCGGCTACGTCGGTCATACTCCCAGCGCAGCACGTCTTGACCGGCGGGTCAAGTTTCCGGGGCGGACGCCACGCTAGCCCTGGGCAGACGTGCCGAAGATGCTGGCCAGCTCGGCGGGGGCGGCGACGTCAAGCTGGTCGTAGGTGCAGTCGGCCGGGCGCTTGTCGTCGCGCCAGCGCACGAAGCGAGCGTTGTGGCGGAAGCGCGTGGCCTGGAGGTGCTCGTAGCGCACCTCGACGACCCGCTCGACGCGGAGCGGCTCCCAGCTGAGGTCCTTGGCGCTGTTCCAGCGGCTGGGGGCGCCCGGCATCCGCTGGCCCGCCTCGTGCGCCTGGGCGACCGCCCACTCCTCCCACGGGTGCCCCTCCACCGCGCCGTCACGCAGGTCCTCGATCTCGCTGACCAGGCGCCGACGCAGGCTGGCGGCGAACGACGAGGCCACGCCGACGTGGTGCAGCGTGCCGTCGCCGTCGTACAGCCCGAGCAGCAGCGACCCGATGCCCTCGCCGTCCTTGTGCCAGCGGAACCCGGCCACGACGCAGTCGGCCGTGCGCTGGTGCTTGACCTTGAACATCGTGTCCCGCTTGTCCTGGCGGTAGGGGGCGCCCGCCCGCTTGGCCATGACGCCGTCGAAGCCGGCGCCCTCGAAGCGGCGGAACCAGTCCTCGGCCTCGTCGGCGTCGTCGGTGACCGGGGTGAGGTAGACCCGGGCGCCGGCGCGCCCGTCCCCGTGCTCCGCGGCGAGGATGCCCTCCAGCAGGCGGCGGCGCTCGGCGAACGGCTCGCCGGTGACGTCGCGGTCGCCGAGGGCGAGCAGGTCGAACGCCACGAACGATGCCGGGATCTCGCCGGCCAGCTTGTTGACGCGGGAGGCGGCGGGGTGCAGGCGGAGCTGCAGGGCGTCGAAGTCGAGCCCGGCGTCGGTCACCACCACAAGCTCGCCGTCGACCACGCACCGCTCGGGCAGCGCCGCCTGCAGGGCCGGCAGCATCTCCGGGAAGTATCGGGACAGCGGGCGATCGGTGCGGCTCCCCAGCTCGATCTCGTCGCCGTCGCGGAACACCACGCAGCGGAACCCGTCCCACTTCGGCTCGTACAGCAGGTCCTCGGCGCGGGGGACCTCGTAGACGGCCTTGGCCAGCATGGGCTTCACGGGGGGCATCACGGGGAGGCGCATGCCAGGGCAGGGTAGGCGCCGCGTTCCCCGAGGTCATAGGTTCCGCCGCACCTGGGGCGAGGTCATAGGTTCCGGGTCCGGAACCCATGACCTCGGGCCCGGATCGGCGGAACCCATAGCCTCGGGATCCGGGCCCGCCGTGCTGTCCGTGGGATCGCTGAGGGTCGCTTCCACCCCGCGTGATGAACGCCGGCCACCCGGCCGCCTACGGGAGCCTCGACAGGGTCGAGGAGGGGGTCGACCCACGCCTGGCGGCTGGCGGCGCTACATCTTCTCGCCGGGCAGGTCGCTTGCCTGTTCGATCCAGGAGACGAGCTGGGTCTCGTCGAGGTCGTCGTCTTCGCGGATGTCGAGGTACCGCACCTCGTCATGCTTGGACGCTTTGGGCGGCACGGGATCGAGCGAGGTCCCTCGGAAGAACTGGAGCTGGACGTACTCCGTGTAGCAGCGGAAGGCGAGGAACCAGCCCTCGCCCTCGTGACCGTAGAACGGCTGGTTCCACTTCACGGCCTTGTGCACGTCGGGGACGGTGCGCACGATCAGCTCGTCGAGCCGCTCGCCCAGCGAGCGCTTCCAACCAGGCATGGCTGCGATGTACGCCTGCACGGGCTCGTCCCCCTCTCCCTTCGGGATCTGTGGGTTCCCACCGGAGAGCAGCTTCGGCTCGGAGGCGGACTTCTCGTCGGTGTTCTTCTTGCTGTTTGGCATCGAGCCTCCGTCGTTCGAGGGCGTCAAGCTGCGGCGAGCCTTAACACCTATTTCTAGCCACCCTGGTATCCAATTATTCGCGGACCGGTCGTCCAGCACGGCAGTCCGAAGACTTGGCGAACGTGTTTGCGTTGGGTACGAATGTTTGGTAATGTAGTGCTATGGCGTTGGCCGATGCACCCGCAGCAGCACCAGGTGACCCCCGGTCGCTGGAGGATCGCGTGGCGGACACCG
>DASQUY010000447.1:0-7560 GCA_035641055.1 Acidimicrobiales bacterium
GCCAGGAGGAGCCCCCGCTCATGGAGGGGGACGAGCCGGGTCACCGCTACCGGTGCTGGTTCCCCGTGGGCACGGACGCCGGCCGCGAGGCGCTGGAGCGCAACCTGGCGGCGCACGTGCCCCAGGCCGAGCTGGCGGTGAGCGGGGGCAAGGCGACCTCGGCGGAGGCCGGGTGATGGCCGGGAGCGGAACCGCCCACCTGCGCCCCGCCGACGAGGTGCTGCTGCGCGTCGAGAACCTGGTCGTGGACTTCCCGGCCGGCCCCGGGCGTCGCGTCTCGGCCGTCGCCGACGTGAGCCTCGACGTGGCCGAAGGCGAGACGCTGGGCCTGGTCGGCGAATCGGGCTGCGGGAAGTCCACGACGGCCCGGGCCGTGATCCAGCTCCCCAAGCCCACGGGTGGGCGGGTGACCTTCGACGGGCACGACGTCACCCGACTCCGCGGGGAGGCGCTGCGGCGGCTGCGGCCGCAGATGCAGATCGTGTTCCAGGACCCGATCTCGTCCCTCAACCCCCGCCGCAGGATCGCCGACATCGTCGCCGCCCCCCTCAAGGTGTGGGGACGCGGCAGCGACGACGAGCGCCGGGCCCGGGTCGACGAGGTGCTGGAGGCGGTCGGCATCGACCCCACCGCCGCCCGCGAGCGGCGGCCGCACGAGTTCTCCGGCGGGCAGTCCCAACGCATCTGCATCGCCCGGTCGCTGGTCCTCGATCCCAAGCTGATCATCTGCGACGAGCCCGTGTCGGCGCTCGACGTGTCGGTGCAGGCGCAGATCCTCAACCTGCTCGAGGACCTCAAGGAGCGCTTCGGGCTCACCCTCATCTTCATCACCCACGACCTCGCCGTGGTCAAGAACGTCAGCGACCGCATCGCTGTCATGTACCTGGGCAAGGTGTGCGAGGTGGCGGTCCCCGACCGGCTGTACGCGGCTCCCGCCCACCCCTACACGGCGGCGCTGCTGTCGTCGATCCCGGTGCCCGACCCCGAGGCGCCGGCCGGCACCGGCGAGCTCGCGGCCGGTGACCTGCCCTCGCCGGTGTCCCCGCCGAGCGGTTGCCGGTTCCGCACCCGGTGCCCGCGGGCCCAGGAGCGGTGCGCCGTCGAGGAGCCGCAGACGCGCCAGGTCGCCGACGGCCAGTTCGTCGCCTGCCACTTCCCGCTCGTCGGGGAGGAGGCCCCGCCGACCCCCGTGGAGGTGACGACGGCGGCCGCCTCGTAGCCGCCAGATCGAGCGCGATGGTGTCCGCCCAGTCCGCCCCGCCCCCCCGGCCGGAAGCCCCCCGGCGGCGGCTCCATCCGGAGCGGCGGCGGGCCGAGATCGTCGAGGTGGCGTCCGCCCTCTTCCGGGACCGAGACCCGGCCACCGTGCGCTTCGAGGAGGTGGCGTCGGCCGCCGGGGTGTCGCGCTCGCTGGTGTACGCCTACTTCGGGGACCGCAGCGGGCTGTTGGCGGCGGTCTACCTCCACAGCCTGGCGGGGCTCGACGAGGAGCTGTCGCGCTTGCTCGACGACGTGCCCGTCGACGAGAGCCGACTCAGCGCGCTGGTGTGGCGGTACCTGTCGCTGGTGCGGGACAACGCAGCGTCGTGGCCGCTGTTCGCCGCGGCGGGTGCCCTGGAGCACCCGGCTGTGCAGCAGGCGCGACGCAGCCGCATCCAGTGCATCGCCGACACCTGGGGCGGAGGACCGGCCGAGCGGCTGCTCGCCCGCAGCCTGATCGGCATGCTCGAGGCGGCGGCCAGCGAGTGGGTCGAGCACGAGCCGTGCAGCATCGAGGAGGCGGCGCAGCTCATCACCCGCACCCTGTGGAACGGCCTCGGCCGCTTCCCCCCGGTCGACGGCGCCCGCTGAGCGACCGCCCCTGTGCAAGATCGCCTCTGACAGGGAATACTTCCTCGCATGCCCCGAGCCATGTGGAGCGGCGCCATCAGCTTCGGGCTGGTGAACATCCCGATCAAGCTGTTCACAGCGGTGTCGCGCAAGAACGTGTCCTTCAACCAGATCGACACCAAGACCGGGTCGCGGATCCAGAACCGAAAGGTCTCGGCCGCCACCGGTGAAGAGGTGCCCAGCGAGGCGATCGCCAAGGGGTACCCGCTCTCGTCCGGCGAGTACGTGCTGGTCGGTGACGACGAGCTCGCCGCGCTCGACCCCGAGGCCACGCGCACGATCGACATCGAGCAGTTCGTCGACCTCACCGAGATCGACCCCGTCTACTACGACTCCGCCTACTACGTGGCGCCGGAGAAGGCGGCCCAGAAGCCCTACGCGCTGCTCACCCGCGCCATGGAGGAGCAGGGCAAGGTGGCGGTCGCCCGGCTGGTGATGCGCACCAAGCAGTACCTGGCGGCCCTGAGGCCCAAGGACGGCATGCTGGTCATGTCGACCATGGTGTACGCCGACGAGGTGAACGACCCCAAGCAGCTCGAGGGCGTCGACGGCGTCGGCGAGGTCGAGGTCGCCGAGCGCGAGCTGCGCATGGCCGAGCAGCTCATCGAGTCGCTCACCGAGCCCTGGGAGCCCGGCCGCTACGAGGACACCCACCGCAACCAGGTGCTCGAGCTCATCGAGCGCAAGGCCGCGGGCGAGGAGGTGGTCGCCACGGCGGCGCCGGCGGCCGAGGAGAAGGTGGTCGACCTCATGGCGGCGCTCGAGGCCAGCGTCGCCGAGGCGAAGGAGGCCCGCTCCCGCCACCCTTCCGCGAAGGCCGGCAAGAAACCGGGTGATGGTGCCAAGCCGGCCGGCGCCGCCAAGACCTCGAAGGCGGCGAAGTCCACCAAGGCCAAGGCCAAGGCGGCACCGAAGCGCAAGTCGGCGTAAGTGACGGGGCACTGATGCCTCGCCAGGCCGCCGGGAGCGGCGCCACGGTCGCGATCGACGGGCGCCGGTTGACCCTGTCGAACCTCGACAAGGTGCTCTACCCCGAGTCGGGGACGACCAAGGCGGAGGTCATCGACTACTACGCCCGGGTCGCCGCCGTGCTGGTGCCCCACCTCGACGACCGGGGAGTGACGCTGCGCCGGTTCCCCGACGGGGTGGACGGCGGGTCGTTCTTCGAGAAGCGCTGCCCGTCGCACCGGCCCTCGTGGGTGTCGACGCGCCTGGGCCCGGGCGACAGCAACGGGGCCATCCACTACTGCTGCCTGGACTCGGCGCCGGCCCTGGTGTGGGCGGCCAACATGGCGGCGCTCGAGATCCACGCGCCCATGGCGCGGGGCGCCGACATCGACACCCCCACCATGTGCGTGTTCGACCTCGACCCCGGAGAGCCTGCCGGGATACGCGAGTGCGCCGAGGTGGCGCTGGACGTCCGTGACCTGCTCGGGGACCTCGGCCTGGTCGGCGTGCCGAAGACGTCCGGCTCCAAGGGCCTCCAGGTCTACGTGCCGCTCAACCGGCCGCACACCCACCGACACGCCTCGGGGTTCGCGCTGGCGGCCGCCCAGCTCCTGGAGCGCTCGCGGCGGGACCGGGTGGTGTCGAACATGAAGAGATCGCTGCGCCGGGGCAAGGTGCTCGTCGACTGGAGCCAGAACAGCCGCCACAAGACGACGGTCGCGGTCTACTCGCTGCGGGCTCGTCCCCGGCCCACCGTGTCGACGCCGGTCACCTGGGGGGAAGTCGAGGCGGCGGCCGCCGGCGACCCCCTGACCTTCGACGCGTCGGACGTGCTCGCCCGGATCGAGGAGCACGGCGACCTGTTCGCGGACACGCTCACGGTCGAGCAGTCCCTCCCGGGGGCGGACGCCGGCTGAGCTCAGTCGGCCGCAGCGGCGCGGGCTCGCGCCAGCACGTCCGCGACGCCGAGCTCGGATGCCCAGTGGTCGAGGTAGTCGTTGTCGACGGCGTCACCCTGCACACCGAGCACGCCCGCGGCATCAGCGACCTGCCTGTCGGAGCCCCCGGTCTTGGGCCACTCCAGCTTGGCAAGGATCGTGTCTTCGGGGGTCGCCAGCCACACCTTGATGCCGAAGAGCTGCCCTTCGGTGCGACGCGCGAACTCGAGGCGATCACGCCGCCAGGGTGGCGGCGAGGTCGTCGAGCTGGGCAGGGGTCAGCTCCCCGGACGTGCGCGCCACGACGGTGCCGTCCCCGTCGACCGCCACGAAGAACGGGTAGGCGGTGAGGCCGGCCGCCTGCGCCGCGGCGTTGTCGACGTCGTCGAGCACCGGTGCCGTCCAGCCCTCGCTCTCCAGCCAGTCGGCAGGCGGGTAGTTGGGCCGGCTGTCGTCCACGTCTGTCGACACCGACACGAGGTCGACGCCCTCCGGCAGTCCGCCGCCGTCGACCCAATCCTGCACGACCGGCACCTCCGCCTGGCAGTGCGGGCACCAGTGCGCCAGGAACAGGATCATGGTGGGCCGGCCGTTGGTGGCGATCGTCATCGGCTCGCCGTCGAGGTCGGTGCCCTCCAGCGTGGGGAAGCTGGAGCCGATGGCGGGGTCGTCGCCGGACTCGGGCAGCGGGGGGAGGGGTTGCCCCTCGACGGTGACCGGCGCCGCCGCCTCGGTGGCACCCCCGGAGTCGCCGTCGTCGTCGTCCCCGCCGGCGATGGCCAGCGCCAGCCCGAGCGCGGCGGCGACGGCCACGACCACCCCGAGCCCCACGAGCCAGGTAGAGGTCGGGCGGGACCGACCGGAACGGCCGGACGGGGCCGGCCGTCCAGGATTGCGTCGGCGGGTGGAGCTGCGGGTGGTCACGAGGACTCCTCGGGTGTCGGTGGGCCCATCAGGAGCAACGCCACGATAAGCGCGAAGCCGGACAGTGCCATCGCGGGGATGGTCAGGTAGCCGAGCTCCTCGACCCAGATCGTCGAGCACGGGTTGGCAACCTCGCACGCGCCCGACTCGAGGGAGAGTCGCTGCACGGCGACGTGGTACGCGGAGGTCAACCCGCCGCCGATCGCCAAGGGCAACGCGTACCAGCGCACACCCCAGTCGCGGAGCCAGGCGGCGATCGGCAGCAGCACCGCCAGCGGGTACATGCCGATGCGCTGGAACCAGCAGAGGCGGCACGGCGGGAAGTCGGCGATCTCGGAGTAGTACAGGCTGCCGAGCATCGACACGATGGCCACGGCGCCGGCGAACCAGAGCGCCGCCGGGCCGACTGCGCGTCCCACGGCGGCCGTCCACGTGGCGTCGGGGCGGCGAGCGTGGGCGAGGCGAGTGGCCAAGCCGACCGCGGACACCTGGGCCAGCAAGGCCAGCAGCGCCAGGAACAGGCTGACTTGGTCGGTCGACATGGTCCTTTCGCGGATACGCACTACGAAACTGGTTGTAGCTATGCGGTCATATGCCGCACAGCTACAGCCAGAACGCGCCGGGGTGCTTCGCGGCAGGGACGGGAGGCTACGCCCTAGGTTGCCCGAGCATGGAGTCGACCGAGCTCACCGTCCGCAGTGGCACCCGGCCAGCCGTCGCCGATCTGACCGACGAGGTGAAGCGGTTCTGCGGTGGCCGGGGCGACGGCCTGCTGTCGGTCTTCGTCCCCCACGCCACGGCCGGCGTCGCCATCATCGAGACGGGTGCCGGCAGCGACGAGGACCTGCTGGCGACCGTCGCCCGCCTGCTGCCCCGCGACGCGCCTTGGCGCCACCGGCACGGGTCGGCCGGACACGGGGCGGATCACGTGGTGCCGGCCATCGTGGCGCCGAGCATCACCGTGCCGGTGCTCGAAGGACGGCCGGCGCTCGGCACGTGGCAATCGATCGTGCTGGTCGACACCAACCAGGACAATCCCAACCGTCGGGTCCGCCTGAGTTTCGTGCCTGGGTGACGGCCCGCCTTCACTCAACGCCCGGCCCGTGGCGCGGGCCGCCGGCTCGCCTGGCCAGCGGGGTCGCCAACGTCGGGGCTCGATCGACATCGTCGTTGCCGTCGGCGAGCGTCTCGTCCGCATCCGTGGTGTCGTCCTCCGAGGGGGACACCGACGGAGGCTCGTGCATCAGCGGCGACAGAGGGGAGGCGTCCTCCGCCCACCACGGGGCCGGGGGCGTGATCGGCGCTCCCCCGGGCGCGCGGGCGATGGGCCCCGTGGCCACCGCCGGCGGCATCCGCCTGGCCGCTGGCCGGCGCACGGCGACCGCCACGGCGATGCCCACCAGCCAACCGGACCACAGGCCGAAGCCGGCGCCGGCGTTGGCCGCGTCCACCAGGTGCTCGAGGTAGCCGGCCGCGGTCGGTTGCTCTCCGTCGAGCACGACGGCCTGCTCGTAGATGTCGTGGACGGCGCCGGCGGCGGCCGCGGCCACGACGACGCTGGCCCAACCGGCGAGGAGCGCGGCCCGCCGGGACGCCCGCCCGGCGGCGGCGGTCAGGATGCCCGCCACCACCAGGAGGATCGCGAGCTTGAGGACGACGCCCAACGTGGTCTCGACCGACGTGGCGCTGTCGAACACATCCCAGTTCGGGAAGCCGGTGAGCGTCTCGGCCGTGATGGGACTGGCATGTCGGTCCGCCAATTCCTGCGCCTCGTCCACCACCGGGGGGCTGCCGAGCACGCCGACGAGCACCGCCACGGTGGCAATTCCTGCAACCGCGGACCGTACAGCCATGCTGGTCATTGTCTACTTCACTACGATGCGCGAAGCAATACCACGGTACGCGGTCGGGTTCCCAGGTATCAGCGCGCCACGAAGTACTTGGCCTGGGGGTGGTGGCAGACGATGGCCGAGGTGCTCTGCTCGGGCTGGTACTGGAACCCCGTCTCCTCGTTGCATTCGAGGCCGATGCGCTGGCCGTCGAGGAGGTGCAGCACCTTCTCGTTGTCCTCGAGGTCGGGACACGCCGGGTAGCCCCACGAGTACCGGCCGCCGCGGTACTGCTGGCGGAACAGCCCGGTGAGCGTGGGGCCGTCCTCTCCGGCGAAGCCCCACTCCTCGCGCATGCGCCGGTGCCAGTACTCCGCCAACGCCTCGGCCATCTCGACCCCGACGCCGTGAAGGAGCAGGTACTCCTGGTAGCGGTCGTCGGCGAACAGCTTGGCGGTGCGCTCCGAGACCGCCGGTCCCATCGTGACGATCGAGAAGCCGGCGTAGTCCACCTCGTCGCCGTCGGCGGGCCGGAAGAAGTCGGCGATGCACAGGTACGGCGCCTTCTGCTGACGGGGGAAGGCGAAGCGGGTGCGCTCGCGCCGGCGGGTCTCGTCCGTCCAGATGATCAGGTCGTCGCCGTCGCCGTTGGCGGGGAAGTAGCCGTAGACGACCTGGGGCACCAGGAGGCCGTCCGCCTTCGCCTTGGCCAGCTCGTGGCGCAGGGTGGGGCGGATGCGGGCCTTGAACTCGTCGTCGCTCTCGGTGGCGCCGTCGGCCTTGGCCTCGGGTCGGAATTGCCACTGGTTGCGGAACAGGGCGGTCTCGTTGAGGAACCGGGCGATCTCGTCGATCGGCAGGCCCTTGACAACCCGGGACCCCACGAAGGGCGGCGCGAACACCGGGTTGTCGGCGACCACGTCGGGGGCACGGCGCGGCAGGTCGGTGCCCTCACCCGCCTCCTTCTCGGGCAGGCCGAGCGAGGCCCGGGATGGCACCCTCGACTCGGACGGCACCCGGCCCCACTCGGG
>DASQUY010000448.1:0-2325 GCA_035641055.1 Acidimicrobiales bacterium
CCGCCGCTGGCTCCGCAGTCGCTAATCGCCGTCGGGCAGCGTGCCGAGCGTGATGGCGACGGTGGCGCGTGAGTCGTCGCGCTCGACGGCGACGTCGATCCGCTGACCGGGCGAGTGGGACCGGAGGGCGACCATCAGGTCGGGCACGTCGGCGATCGTGCGCCCGTCGAAGGTGACGAGGACGTCGCCGGGCCGCAGGCCGCCGCGCTCGGCGGGGCTGTCGGCCTCCACGGTGGCCACCGTCACTCCTCCGTTGGTGGCGCTGCTGCCCTCGATGCCGAGCCAGCAGTGCTCGACCGCGCCCTGTGCCAGGAGGTCGTCGGACACCTTGTGAGCGATCTCCGCCGGCACGACGTACGTGCCGCTGCCCTCCTCCACGGCGGCCACGATCCCGGCCACCTCGCCCTCGGGCGTCACGAGCGGAGCGCCGACGGCACGAGCGGGCGCGCTGCCGGTGGTCTCCACCACCGCATCCAGCGTGTCGCCCTGCGGCGTGAGGTAGCGGCGCGTGGTGCCGACGAGTGCCGCCACCGCCGTGCCGCCCCCCGTCAGCCCCGAGCTGACCGTGAACGCGGCCTCGCCTTCGATGAGCTGGGCCTGCGGCGACAGCGCCGCCGTCGGGTAGCCGTCCCCGGCCAGGTCGAGCACGCCGAGGCCCGTCACCGGGTCGACGCCGACCACCTCCGCCGCGGCGGCCTCTCCGTCGGGCAGGCCCACGGTCCCCGGCCCTCCCTTGCCGAGCAGGGAGGCGCTCGTGAGCACGATCCCGTCCTCTCGCACGAGCACGCCCGAGCCCGCCTCCGTCCAGGCCGAGTCCACGGTCACCACAGCCGGGGCTACCCGCTGGCGCACGGCGCCGAGGGTGGCGTCGTCGGCGGCGGCAGGGGAGGTGGAGACGGGGTCGAGGGCCACGCGCTCGACCCCGGAACGATCGCCGACGCCCTCCCCGAGACCGAGCGCCAGCACGCCGGCGCCGATCAGGACCGCCCCGGCGGTCCCGACCACGACCACGACCCCCCAGGAACGGTCAGGGGGGCGGGAGGCCCCCCGACGCCGAGTGCACCTGCCGGCGATCTCTGACGGATGTCGCCAGACGCGATCATCCGGATGTGGCGGGGGGCGGAACCGGGGGCCGTCCTCTTCGGCGTCGCGTTCGTCGAAGGGCACGTCGGCGAGGATAAGTGCTCGCCGCCGGATTGTTCGCGCGCGGTGGCGCGGCAGGCCGACCGTCGCTGCGTACGATTGCGGGCATGGACTCGTTGTCGCACCCGGGCGCATCCCCACCGCTCACACCGCCCGGGGAGGACACGGCCGACACCTGGGTCGGCCTGTCCGGCCTCCCGCTCCCCGTCGCCGAGGCGGCGGACTGGGCGGTGCGCCCCGACTGCGGCGGACTGGTGCTGTTCTCCGGCACGGCACGCGACCACGCCAAGGGCAGGCCCGGGGTCACCCGCCTGGAGTACGAGGCCTACGAGGAGCAGGTCGTGCCCCGCCTGCGCGACGTGGCCGGCGAGGCCCGGGCCCGCTGGCCGGCGGTGGGGCGGATCGCGCTTCTGCACCGGGTCGGGGCACTCGAGATCGGCGACAGCGCCGTGGTGGTCGCCGTGTCCGCACCCCACCGCGACGATGCCTTCGCCGCCGCCAGGTTCTGCATCGACACGCTCAAGCGGTCGGTGCCCATCTGGAAGCGCGAGACCTGGGACGGCGGCGAGAGCTGGGGACTCGAGGCCCAGCACATCGCCGACGCCGCGGACACCGGCGCCGGTGCCGCCAGCGGGGCCGCGTGACGCCGTGGGTGCCGTCGCCTTCCTGCTGATCGCCGTGGTCATCTCGGCGGTGGGGCTGAGCGTGTTGTACATCCGCAACCGTCCGCCCACGTCGTTCGACGCCAGCATCGACAGCTTCCGCCGGCAGATGGACGCCCTGGCACCGCGTGACGCCGACGACGACGTGCGTCGCCGGCGCTGGCGGAAGGGGTGAGGCCCGGGGGACGCCATGGCCCGCGACCTCGCCATCGACCTCGGCACGGCCAACACGCTCGTCTACGAGCGAGGGCGCGGCATCGTGCTGAACGAGCCCACCGTGATCGCCCTGAACGAGCGCACCCAAGAGGTGCTCGCGATGGGCCACGAGGCGTGGCAGATGATCGGCCGCACCCCCGGCTACATCGTCGCCGTGCGGCCGCTCCGCCAGGGCGCCATCACCGACTTCGAGATCACGCAGAGGATGATCCGTCTGCTGCTGCACCGGGTCGGCGTGAACCGCTTCAACCGTCCGCGCGTCGTGATCTGCGTACCGTCCGCCATCACCGAGGTGGAGCGGCGA
>DASQUY010000449.1:0-8198 GCA_035641055.1 Acidimicrobiales bacterium
GACCTCGGCGATCCCCAGCGGCACCTGGCGTTGTTCCTCGGGCAGTACTGGGGCGGGCCGACCACGTACTCCGACGAGCGGGGCCATCCCCGCCTGCGCATGCGGCACGCGCCGTTCGTCATCGGCGAGCCCGAGCGCGACGCCTGGCTGCGGCACATGGGCGCCGCCCTCGACAGCCTCGTTGTCGAGCGTGGCATCCACCCGGTCGTGGAGGCCCGCCTCCTCGACTACTTCGCCATGACCGCCGACGCCATGGTCAACCTGCGCTGAGCGCGGTCAGCCAGCGGGCGGCGTCGACGAAGCCTCAGGCAACCCAGCCCCGGGTCGGCGATATCACTAGCGGGATGTGATATCGTGCAGCCGTGAAGCAGCTCCTGCTCAGGGTTCCCGAGGATGTCCACCGCCGTCTTGCGGCCCGCGCCGGTCGTGAGGGTCGCAGCATCAACGCAGTCGCGACCGAGATCCTCGATGCCGCCGCCGAGGCCGATCGCGGCGATCGTCGTGCCCGCCTACGCGCCGAGGCCGCGGGCGCCGGGATTCTGCGAGTCACCGGTGCGCCCCGGGTGTCCGCTCGGCAGCGTCGTCGCATCATCGAGTCGACCCGGGGGTGGGGCCCGGTCGCAGATCGGCTGATCGCGGACGAGCGCGACCGGGTGTGATCGTCTATCTCGACTCGTCGGTACTGGTGCGCGTCTACCTCGCCGACGAAGACGGCCACGAGGAGGCGACGGCGCTGCTGGCCAACCCTGACACTGCCACTGTGACCGGGACATGGACGCGCATCGAAGCGTCGGGCGCGCTGGTGCGGGCGGCGCGTGCGGGTCGGGGCGACGAGCAGTCACTGTTGTCCCTGCTGGATGCCGACCTCTCCGCCGATGGCCCCGTGACGGTCATCTCCCTGCCGCAGGAGCGGGTCGAGGATCGCGCCCTGGAGATCGTGAGGACGCACGCACTGCGAGCGATGGACGCATGGCACCTGGCGGTGGCCGAGCTGGCACTGCCCGATCTCGTGGAACCGGGCGAGGTGCCCAACTTCGCCACCCGCGACGCCGCACAAGCCGTCGTGGCCGAGCGTCTGGGGCTTAAGCCGCTCGCCGCTCGGGGCGCTTAGGCCCGACGGACGGCAACGGTGTCTGCGGTGGTCACGCCGCGAGCGGCTCGGGGCTGAGGTCGACCCGGCGCAGGAGCTGGGCGTTGAGGGCGACGATGATCGTGGAGAGGCTCATGAGGACGGCGCCGACGGCGGGGGAGAGGGTGAGGCCGGCCCAGGCGAGCACGCCCGCGGCGAGCGGGATGGCGAGCACGTTGTAGCCGGCGGCCCAGCCCAGGTTCTGGAGCATCTTGCGGTAGCCGGCCCGGGACAGCCGGATTACACCCAGGACGCCGCGCGGGTCACTGGAGGCCAGGACCACGCCGGCGGACTCCATGGCGACGTCGGTCCCGGCCCCGATGGCCAGGCCGACGTCGGCCCGGGCCAGGGCTGGGGCGTCGTTGACGCCGTCGCCCACCATGGCCACCCTCAGGCCGCGGCGCTGCAGCGCGCTGACGGCCTCGTCCTTGTCCTCCGGCAGGACCTCTGCGAAGACCTCGTCGATGCCGAGCTCGGCGCCGACGGCGTCCGCCACCTGTCGGGCGTCGCCGGTGATCATGGCTACCCGGACGCCCATCGACTGCAGCTCGGCGACGGCCTGCCGCGCCTCGGGGCGGATCTCGTCCTCGAGGGCGAACGCCCCGATCACGGCGTCGCCTCGGACGAGGTGGAGCACGGCGGCGCCCCGGGCCTGCCAACCGTCCATGGCATCGCGGAGCTCGTCCGGTACCTCGAGCCGGCGCTCCCGCAGGAACGCCGGCCCGCCCACGGCGTAGTCCTGGCCGTCGAGGCGGGCCTCCACGCCGCGCCCGGTGAGCGACCGGAAGTCGCGGGCCTCGGCGACCTCGCCACGGGCGCGGGCGGCCGTGACGATGGCGCGGGCGAGCGGGTGCTCGCTGTCGGACTCGACTCCCGCGGCGAGGCGCAGCGCCTCGTCGTCGGTCGCGCCGCCCGCAGCCGCCACGCCGGTGACGACATGGGCGCCCCGGGTCAGGGTGCCCGTCTTGTCGAACAGCACGGCGTCGACCGTGCGCATCCGTTCGAGGGCGAGGCGGTCCTTGACGAGGATGCCGCTCCGGGCCGACACGGCGGTCGAGAGGGCGATCACCAGCGGGATGGCGAGGCCGAGGGCGTGGGGGCAGGCGATGACCAGCACGGTCACCGTGCGCACGATGGAGTCGTCGACGTTGCCGAGCCCCCACCACACGAGGAAGGTGGCGAGGCCGGCGGCGACGGCGACGTAGAAGAGCAAGGCGGCGAACCGGTCCGCCAGGGACTGCGCCCGGCTGCCGCTGGCCTGGGCCTCGGCGACGAGGCGCTGGATGCCGGCGAGGGTGGTGTCGTCGCCCACGGCGTTGACCCGGACCCGGATCGCCGAGTCGGTCGAGACCGTCCCCGCCACGACCGCCTCGCCGGGTCCTTTGGGGACGGGTCGCGACTCGCCGGTGATCATCGACTCGTCGAGCTCGGCCTCCCCGTCGACGATCTCGCCGTCGGCGGGCACCCGGGCGCCGGACCGCACCAGCACGACGTCGCCCGTCCGCAGCTCGGCGATCGGCACGGTCGTGACGTTGCCGCCAGGATCGACCCGGTCGGCCTCGTCGGGCAGGAGCTCGGCCAAGGCGGCGAGCGCCCCCTGCGCCTGGCCGATCGCCTTCATCTCCTGCCAGTGGCCGAGCAGCATGATCGTCACCAGGGCGGCCAGCTCCCACCAGAAGTCGAGGTCGAGCCAGTCGAGGCTGGTGGCCATCGAGGCCACGTAGGCCACGGTGATGGCCATCGCGATGAGCAGCATCATGCCGGGCTGGCGGGCGCGCAGCTCCGCCACCCCTCCGGCGAGGAAGGGCCAGCCACCCCACCAGAACACGACCGACCCGAGCACCGGGCCGAGCAGGTCCATCCCCCAGAAGTCGAGGGAGTAGCCGAACCAGTCCATGATCATCTCGCCGGTCACGACCAGCGGGATGGTGAGCACGAGGGTCAACCAGAAGCGCCGCCGGAACATCTCCGGGTCGTGCCCGGCGTGCTTGTCGTGGCCGGCGTGGTCCCCGTGGACGCCGTGCGCCGACGGGGCGTGCTCGGCGCCGGGCGCTGGGTGGTGGGGGTGCTCGTCGAGCTCGTGCACGTGGGTCGTCGATCTGGCCATGGCGGTGCTCAAGCCTTGACCAGCCGGTCGATCGCCCGGGTGGCCTCGCGGATCATCTCGTCGGCGTTGTCGCCGTCTCCCCGCACGGCGTCGCTGACGCAGTGACGGATGTGCTGGTCGAGCAGGCCCACCGCCACGCTCTGGAGCGCCTTGGTGACGGCGCTCACCTGGGTGAGGACGTCGATGCAGTAGCTGTCCTCCTCCACCATCCGTTGCAGCCCACGCACCTGACCCTCGATCCGCCGCAGGCGCCGCACGTAGTCGTCCTTGTCCATCGTGTAGCCGCGCACTCATCCTCCCGGGTTGTCACAGGTAGGTGGCCATCACTGTATACGGGTTAGGGGTATATGACAACCGCGTAGGGCGAGGGCGATGGGGCCAGGGGGCGATTGCGCCGTACTGCGCCTGCCGGGGAGACTATCCAAGTGTCTGCGCAGGTAGTTGAGGAGCCCTCGGTGACCGAGGTGGCGGCGGCGGTGGGGACCCTGAAGCTGCTGGCGGACGACACGCGCCTGCGGATCATCTGGAACCTGCTGCACGGCGAGCACTCGGTCAACGCGCTGGCCGACCACCTGGGCATGCAGCCGGCGGCCGTCTCGCACCACCTGGCCAAGCTGCGCCTCGCCGGTGTCGTGGGAACGCGCCGAGCCGGCAATCGCATCTTCTACGCCGCCCACGACGACCATGTGGAGGCCCTGGTGCGGGAGGCGCTGCATCACGTCGAGCACTTGGGGCCCAGCGACCCCCGCCATCACGCCCGCGCAGGTGGCCGGATGTGACCGACCACCACCACGACCACGGCGACAGCATCGGCGAGGGTCTCCGGGCCGACCGTGAAGGGCTGCGAGCCCTCACGTACAGCCTCGCGGGGCTGGGGGCCACGGCGCTCCTGCAGGCCGGGGTGGTCGCGCTCTCGGGGTCGGTGGCGCTGCTCGCCGACACGATCCACAACGCCTCCGATGCTCTCACCGCGGTGCCGCTGGGCGTGGCCTTCCTGCTGGCCCGGCGGGCACCCACGCGCCGCTACACGTACGGCTACGGGCGCGCCGAGGACCTCGCGGGGTTGGTGGTCGTCGGCGCGATCGCTCTGTCGGCGGCGGTGACGGCTTGGCAGGCGGTGGAGCGCCTGATCGACCCGCGCCCGATCGAGCAGGCGGGGTGGGTGGCCGCCGCTGGGCTGATCGGCGTCGTGGGCAACGAGGCCGTCGCGATGTACCGCATCCGGGTGGGCCGACGCATCGGCTCGGCGGCGCTGATCGCCGACGGTCTCCACGCCCGCGCCGACGGGCTCACCAGCCTGGCGGTCGTGGGTGCCGCGCTGGGTTCCCTGGCCGGCTGGCGGCTCGCCGATCCGGTGGTCGGGTTGGTCATCAGCGTCGTGATCGCTGACGTGCTGCGCCGCGCCGCCCGCGACGTCTGCTGCCGCCTCATGGACGGCGTCGACCCCGACCTCGTGGACTCCATCGACGCCGAGCTCACGGCAGTTCCGGAGGTTCGGGACGTCGGCCGGGTCCGGGTGCGCTGGATCGGCCATCGGCTCCACGTCGACGCCGACCTGGTCCTCGACGGCGACCTCGCCCTGTCCCGGGCCCACGACGTCCTGGAGGACGCCCGCCACCGCCTGCTACACCGCGTCCCGCGGCTAGCAGACGCCCTGCTGCACGCCAGCCCCACGAGCGATGCGGGTGGCGCGGGCGACCCGCATGCCCTGACGCGGCACCATGTCGCGATCTAGTGCCCTGGCGTCGGGGCGATCAGGTCGCCCGCCAGGTGTCGCGACCGGCCATGCCGAACTGCTGGAGGGCGAGGGCCCGGGCCGGTGTGACCGCCACGAAGCACGTTCCCGGCGACTCGGGCCAGGTGGGCATAGGGCGACAGCCGGGCCGTCTCCGCCTTCACCTCGTCGAGCTCCATGCTCGGCTCCCTCTCGCTGGACAGCGACGCTTCGCTGGGCATTATGACGGAGCGCTCGCGATACCGTGCCGCCCATGGTCAAACCCGGCGACAAGGCCCCCGACTTCGCGCTCACCGACCAGGACGGCAACACCGTCTCGCTGGACGGCCTCGGGGGCCGCAAGGTCCTCGTGTACTTCTACCCCAAGGCCGACACGCCGGGCTGCACGACGCAGGCGTGCGGCCTGCGCGACGTGCTGGGGGACATCGGCGACACCGCCGTCGTGGGCATCAGCCCGGACAAGCCCGCCAAGCAGAAGCGCTTCGACGACAAGTACGGGCTGGGGTTCCCTTTGCTGTCCGACGAGGACCACGCCGTGGCCGAGGCGTACGGCGCCTGGGGCGAGCGGTCGATGTACGGGCGCACGTTCATGGGCATCATTCGCTCGGCGTTCCTCGTCGACGAGGAGGGCAAGCTGGCCGAGGTGTGGCCCAAGATCAGCCCGAAGGACACGCCCAAGAACCTCCTCGCGGCCCTGGATGCCTAGGGATCTCACGGAGCGCGTTGCCTGGACGTTTGCTGTGGCGGTGAGGCTGCCCCCGTTCCAATCGCTGCTCGACGCCCACGGCTCCGACCTGCATCGGTTCCTGGTGGCGTCGGCCGGCCCGCACGACGGGGACGACCTGTTCCAGGAGACGGTGCTCTCGGCGCTGCGCGCCTATCCCGGGCTCCGCCACGCCGAGAACCTGCGGGGCTGGTTGTTCACGATCGCCCACCGGAAGATCGTCGACGGGGCCCGGGGCCGCTCTCGGCGGCCGGTCCCGGCCGCTGATCCGCCCGAGGTCGCACAGGTCGATGGCGACGGTCTGGTGGACGCCGAGCTGTGGGAGGCCGTGCGCCGGCTGGCGCCCAAGCAGCGCTCGGCGGTGGTGCAGCGCTACCTGTTCGACCGGCCTTACGCCGAGATCGGCGCCGTGATCGGCTGCAGCGAGGCCGCGGCGCGGCAGAACGTGCGGGCCGGACTCCATCGTCTGCGTCAGGAGGTGACGCCATGAACGCCGTCGATGATCTCGCCGCCCGGCTGCGCCGGGCAGACGCGCGGCCCCGCGCCGCGGACCGGGACGCCGACGTCGACCAGCTCGTCGAGGCCGCCCTGCGCAGGGCGGACGCCGAGGGGCTCGTCGACGTGGCGTGGGCGGTCGAGGACACCCCCATCGGCCCGCTCACCCTGGCGACCACGCCCGTCGGCGTGGTCCGGATCGCCTTCGGTGGCGAGGAAGGGGTGGTCGAGGAGCTGGCGAGCCAGCTCTCGCCCCGGGTCGTCCACCTGCGCGCCCGCCTCGACGAGGTGCGTCGCGAGCTGGAGGAGTACTTCGCCGGGCGGCGCCGCCGCTTCGACGTGCCGGTCGATCGCCGGTTGTCGCGGGGCTACCGCCGGGCGGTCCTCGAGGCACTGTCGCGGGAGGTGCCCTACGGCCGGACGGTCAGCTACAAGGAGCTGGCCGAGCGGACCGGCAACCCCAAGGCCAGCCGGGCGGTGGGCTCCGCCATGGCCACCAACCCCATTCCCATCGTCGTGCCTTGCCACCGGGTGCTGTACACCGGCGGGGCGCTGGGCCCCTACGGCGGCGGACCCGACACCAAGGCGTGGCTGCTCCGCCACGAGGGCGCTCTGCTGGGGTAGAGGTAGGCTGTCAGGCCTGCCCGGATGACGGAACTGGCAGACGTGAATGCCTCAAAAGCATTTGCCCGTAAGGGCGTGCGGGTTCGAGTCCCGCTCCGGGCACACGCTGATATGCCAGCTCGAAGCGCCTTCGGCGCCTCGCTGGCACATGTAAGGCGCGGCTTGTCGCGGCGCGAGCCGGCGGGGCGCACTTCCGTTCCAGAAGCCGCTAGCGCACGACCCCGTGCCCAACGGCGCCCGGAGGTGAAGAATGGGGCGCGTATGGCCGTCGTGTTCGCCGATCGGGTCGACGCCGGCCGCCGGCTGGCTGAGCGCCTGGCCGACCTCGCAGGGGCGGAAGCGGTCGTCCTGGGGCTGCCCCGCGGGGGCGTGCCCGTCGCCGCCGAGGTGGCCGAGGCCCTGGACGCCGCCCTGGACGTCTTGGTCGTCGGCAAGGTCGGCGTGCCGGGACACGAGGAGCTCGCCCTGGCGGCCGTGGCCGACGACGGCCACGTGGCGCACAACCCCGGCGTGATCTCCGCGGTGGGGCTGGGCGACGACGAGGTCGACGTCCTGGTTCGCCGGCACGTCGCCGAGCTGGCGGACCGGGCCGACGAGCTGCGGGGCGGGGCGGCGGCCGAGCCGGTCGGGGACCGCATCGCCATCCTCGTCGACGACGGCATGGCCACGGGGGCCACGATGCGCGTGGCCGTCGACGTCGTCCGCGGGCGACGCGCCCGGGAGCTCGTGGTGGCCGTACCGGTGGCGTCCCCGGAGGCCTGCACCGCAGTCGACGAGACGGCGGATCGCGTGGTGTGCCTCAGCACGCCGGCGTTCTTCCGGGCCGTCGGCACGTGGTACGAGAACTTCTCCCAGGTGCCCGACGCCGCCGTGCGCGAGCTGCTGGCCGAGGCCCGGGCCCGCCGGGCCGGCCACTCGGCCTGACCACCAGCCGAACTTGCGGTGGTTACGGGGGCTATGGCCCCTCTAACCACCGCAAGTTCGCGCGGGTCAGCGCTGCAGGGCCGCCGCCACCCGGGCCAGCAGCGGGTCCTCGAGCGCGTCCTCGAGCGGGACGGGCAGCGGCAGGGACCAGTTGGGGCGCTCGTGCGTGGTGCCCGGCAGGTTGGGCCGCCGGCGCAGCGCCAGCGCGTCCTCCAGGGTGGCGGCGACCAGGGCGCACGGCGACCGAGCCAGCCGCTCGTGCACGGCGACGATCACCTCCTCGACGGGGGCGTCGGCATCGAGCCCGGTGAGCTCCACGAGGGTGTCCCGCAGCCGGCCGAGCGCCGCCTCGTCGGGCTCGATGCCGGCGGCCTGCTGGTCGGCGGCGTCCGCCCCCGACCACACCCCGGCGACCGTGGGGAGGTCGTGGGTGGTGACGGCCCCGAGCGCTTGGGCGGGG
>DASQUY010000450.1:0-8379 GCA_035641055.1 Acidimicrobiales bacterium
TCGTCTTCTTCCTGACCCGGGACGACGGTGACGACTCAGCCGACGATGAGACCGAGATCAGCGACCAGGACCCGACGACCACGGAGCAGGACGACGGCGACACCACCCTCCCCGACGACCTCGCCGATGACGGGGACGATCTCGTGGAGTTTCTGGCCGACCAGATGGTGGAGGGCAGCGGGGGCGTCCTCACCCATGACGACGCGGCGTGCATCTCGGAGGGCATGCTCGACGAGTTCGGCCTGGAGAGGCTCGCCGAGCTCGGGGCCTCCGGCCAGGACCCGTTCGGCGACCCCGAGATGGTGTCGCAGCTGTTGGACATCATGGAGGACTGTGACATCTCGCCCTCGGATCTGGCGCCCCCGACCTCCGGCTGACCCGGCCACCGATCCGGTGGTCGCCCGCCGCCGGCACATCGCCCGCGGGGCCGAGCTCGCCCAGCGGGCGGGTTATGCGCTGTTCGGCCTCGCGATCGTCCTGTTCGTCGTGGGTTTCATCGTCGGGTTCTCGACCGGCGTGGTCACGGCCGTGGTCGTGGCGTTGGTCGTGGGGTCGGTGCTCCTGGCGCCGGCCATCGTCGTCGGTTACGCGGTCCGGGCCGCCGACCGCGAGGACCGGGAGCATGGCATCCGCTAGCCCACCCGATCGTGTGCGTGTGGCCAACGGGCCAGGCGGGCGGCTGTTACCTTTGGGTAACCCCAGCGAAGGACCCCCGTCTGTGTCCCGCCGCCTGCCTGCAACCCGACGGCGCCGCCAGCTCCTCGGAGTGGCGCGCCGGGTGTTCGCCGACCGCGGCTTCCACGACGCCTCGATGAACGACATCGCCGAGGCGGCCGGCGTCACCAAGCCGGTCCTCTACCAGCACTTCGCGTCCAAGCGCGAGCTGTTCAGCGAGGTGCTCGGCGATGTCGGCAACGAGCTCCAGGAGGCGATCACCAAGGCGGTGGCCGCCGCCCAGACACCGCACGAGATGGTCGACCTCGGCTTCGCCGCGTATTTCCGGTTCGTCGACGAGCACCGCGACGCGTTCCAGGTCCTCTACGGGGGCGGGCTGGGTCGGGACGCCGACTTCTCCAAGGTGGTCACCCAGGTGGAGAACGCTCTCGCCCAGCTCGTCGCCGACCTGATCGAGATCGAGGGCCTCACGGCCGGCCAGCGGCTCCTGCTGGGCCACGGGATCGTCGGCATGGTCGAGGGTGCGAGCCGCCATTGGCTCCGCAACAACCGCGACGCCGACCCCGCGGCGCTGGCGCACCAGCTCGCCGATCTCGCCTGGCGGGGTCTGCGCGGCGTGCGACCCGACCCCGCCTGAAACAGCCCGGACGCGACAACGCCGCCCGCAGGGGGGATGCGAGCGGCGCCATCGCGGCTGCGGAGAGATGCGAGGGAGGGGGGATCTCGCTCTCGATCCGCAGATCGTTGCGAACGCAGTTTACGCCCTCCGGACTGCCAACCAACGTCACCCCGACGTGGCACTCGTCACGTCCAGGGTCGTGGCATGCGTCACTCTGGTTGCGGATCCGTTGCGGAACCGGCGGAATGATCGATGAGTTCTCCAGAGTTCGACCGTCTTTCCCTTCGACCTGACGGCAATTCCGGAGAAGTGCGCCCACCCCGGTGAGCCGTACCGTGCCCGCAACCAAGCGAACCTGACCCCAGGAGGCAGCCCCCCGTGTTCTCCCGCCTCGGCACGTGGTGCCATGACCGTCGCAAGCTCGTCGTCGGGCTCTGGGTCGCCGTTGTCGTCTTCGGAGGTGCCCTGTCGGGCGCCATCGGCGATGGCTTCCGCGACGAGTTCAACCTGCCGGACGTCGAGTCCAAGACCGGCTTCGACATCCTCGACGACAACTTCGGAGGCCAGGGCACCGGCCAGGTCGGGACCATCGTGTTCCAGGCCGAGCAGGGGGTCGAGGACGCCCAGGTGCGCGGCGAGATGCAGGCCCTCTTCGACGAGGTGGCCGAGATCCCGGACGTCGTGCGCGTGGAGAGCCCGTACGACGAGCAGGGCGCCGAGCAAATCGCCTCGGAGGGGTCGGCAGCGGGCCAGATCGCCTTCGCCAACCTGGAGCTGCCCGACGACATCGAGTTCTCGCGGGCGGGGGAGATCCGCGACGAGATCCTCGACCGCGCCCCGGACATCGAGGGCCTCGAGATCGAGATGGGCGGGTTCATCTTCGCGGAGTTCGAGGAGCCGCAGTCGGAGATCCTCGGCCTGGGCTTCGCCATCGTCATCCTGATCGTGGCGTTCGGGTCGGTGCTGGCCATGGGCCTGCCGGTCAGCGTGGCGCTGTTCGGCATCGGCCTCGGTAGCGCGCTGATCACCCTGCTGAGCAACGTGCTCACCATCCCCGACTTCGCCACGTTCCTCGGCATCATGATCGGGCTGGGTGTCGGCATCGACTACGCGCTGCTGATCACCACCCGCTACCGCGAGCAGCTGCACGCCGGCCACACGGTGCGCGAGTCCATCGCCATCGCCATCGACACCGCCGGTCGATCCGTGCTGTTCGCGGGCACCACGGTCGTCATCTCGCTGCTCGGCATGCTCCTCATGGGCGTCACCTTCATCCAGGGGCTGGCCGTCGGCGCGGCGTCGGTGGTGGCCGTCACGGTGGTGGCATCGCTGACCCTGCTGCCGGCGCTGGTCGGCTTCGCCGGCGGGCGGGTCGAGCTGACCCGCTGGCGGGGCCTGATCGCCGCCGGCCTCGTCGCCGTGTCGCTGGCCGGGATCGGGCTGGAGATCACGCCGCTCGTGGTGGGCCTGCCGCTGGCGGTGGTCGTGCTCATCGCCGGTTTCTTCGCCGGCCCCCTGAAGCGTGAGGTGCCCCGGCGCGAACCCAAGCCGCGGACCGAGACCGCCGCGTACCGCTGGAGCCGCCTCATTCAGCGCCGCCCGTGGACCTCTGCCGTGGCAGGAGCCGTGGCGCTGGCCGTGCTCGCCCTCCCGGTGTTCGGGCTGCGCCTCGGTTTCTCCGACGAGTCCAACTTCGCCGACGACACCACGACCAAGCAGGCCTACGACCTGCTGGTCGAGGGCTTCGGGCCAGGGTTCAACGGTTCGCTGACCCTGGCGACCGAGCTGCCGGCCGGCACCGACGTCGGGGAGCTGTCGGCCATCACCGAGGCCGTCGGGTCCGACCCCGGCGTCGACTTCGTCTCGGAGCCCCGCCCCAACGACCCGGACGCTCCCACCGCCGTCATGTGGCAGCTGTTCCCGACGACCGGCCCGCAGGACGAGGCGACCACCGACCTCGTCGACCGGCTGCGCGACGACGTGCTGCCGCCCGCCGAGCAGGCCGCCGGCGTCGACGTGGCGGTCACCGGCACCGTCGCCGTCAACGTCGACTTCTCGCACTACCTGTCCGAGCGCCTGCCGTACTTCTTCGTGGCGGTGCTGGCGCTGTCGTTCCTGCTGCTGCTGTGGGTGTTCCGCTCGCTGCTGGTGCCGGTCAAGGCGGTCATCATGAACCTGCTGTCGGTCGGGGCCGCGTACGGGATCGTGGTCGCCCTGTTCCAGTGGGGCTGGCTGAGCGGCCTCACCGGGGTCGAGCCGGCGCCGATCGAGCCGTGGGCGCCGATGATGCTGTTCGCCATCGTCTTCGGCCTGTCGATGGACTACGAGGTGTTCCTGCTCTCGCGGGTGCGGGAGGAGTGGCAGCGCACGGGCGACAGTCGCACCTCGGTGGCCGACGGCCTGGCGGCGACCGCCAAGGTCATCACCGCGGCGGCGGCGATCATGGTGTTCATCTTCGGCAGCTTCATCCTCGAGACCGACCGGGTGGTCAAGCTCATGGGGACCGGGCTGGCGACGGCCATCCTGCTCGACGCCACCGTCATCCGGATGCTGCTCGTCCCGGCCACGATGGAGCTGCTCGGCGACCGCAACTGGTGGCTGCCCCGCTGGCTCGACCGGATCCTGCCCAGCCTCGACGTCGAGGGCCACGCCGAGCCGACACCCGAGCTCGTCGGAGCCGAGCGGGCCGAGGACGCTCCCGAGCCGGAGCGGGTCTGAGCCCACCCGGCGGGGCGTCACCACCCGGACGCGACGATGCCGCCCGCTGGGGGGAAGCGGACGGCACCGTCTTCACTGCAGAGAGCAGGCAAGTGAGGGGGGAGCTCACCCACTCGATCTGCAGGCCTGCCCACCAGGATAGGTCATTGCCGCCCCTTTTTGCGGACACCTCGGCGCCGGTGAGATAATGTGTGTGCTGCATGCATATTAGAGGAGGGCAAGGCATGACCACCCACGGCACAGGGACGTTCCAGATCACGTCCTGGGACGAGGACCGCTACACCGAGATGGAGGGCGAGCGCGGGCTGTCACAGGCGAACGTCACCCAGAGCTTCGGCGGCGACATCGAGGGAGCGGGCTCGGTGCGCTGGCTGATGTGCTACCGGCCCGACGGCACCGCCGACTGGGTCGGTCTGCAACACGTCGAGGGTCGGATCGGCGACCGCTCCGGCTCGTTCGTGCTGCAGACGGTAGGGACGTTCGACGGGTCGAAGGCTGCGGGCAGATGGTCGGTCGTCGCCGGGTCGGGCACCGGCGAGCTGGCCGGCCTGAGCGGCGAAGGGCGCATCGAGGCCCCGATGGGATCGCAGGCGACCTACACCCTTGAGTACGAGCTTTGACGCCGGCGCCAACCGGCTCGGGGCTCTCGCGCTCCGGATCACCGACCGACTCCACGCCGCCGTCCGGCAGGCCGGGGACCGGTCGGTGTCGTCGGCCACGGCCCTGTCGGCCATCGACCGCTTCCTCGACGCCCCCAGCATCGACGAGCTGAGCCGCGTGCTCGGGCTCACGTCCTCGGCGACGGTGCGGCTGGTGGACGGGCTGGTCGCCGACGGGCTCGCCACCCGGGCACCCGGCCCGGACGCCCGCGTGTCGGTCGTCCAGCTCACCGACGCCGGCCGCCGGCGGGCGAAGCGCATCGTCGCCGCCCGCGCGCAGGTGCTTGTCGACGCGCTCTCGCCCCTGTCGGCCGACGAGCGGGCGACGTTCCAGGCCCTCGCCGACAGGATCCTCGGCGGGCTGGTCGGCGTGCCGTCCGCCCAGGGGTGGATGTGCCGCCTCTGCGACACCGAGACGTGCGGGGCGCCACGGGGCGAGCCCTGTCCCATCACCCGCGCCGCGCTCGGCTGACGTGAGGCGTCAGCCCACCCCGCCCGGGCGCCTCCGGGCGACGATGCCGACGTATCCGACGAGCACGGCGACGGCGATCAGCCCCTGCACGAGGCGGGTGAGCGCCCCGGGGTAGACGACGCCCTCGATGTAGCGGTCGACGAAACCCCCGCCGTAGCCCTGCTCGCCGGCGCGGCCGCGCAGGTGTTTCTCGAGCGGCGTGAGCGGGCAGGTGAACCCAACCGTGACGATGCCGAGGCCCCACACGACGGCGGGCAGATGCCACCGCACCAACCCGGGCCAGCGCCACGCCAGCACGCCACCCAACGCCACGAACAGGATGAAGGCGAGGTGGACCCCCACCACGAGGTCGGCCAGTGCGCGGAAGACCATCGTCCCGTTCTCGTTCCGTTCTCCGCCGCGATCGTACCGGTGATCCGGCGACGTCCGCCGCGTGCGCGGCGACCGCCCGCTCTGTCCCAGCCCTGCCCACCTGGCATGCTTCGGGGGACCGCGATGGAGAGCCTGCGCACACCCGACGACCCTTTCACCGGCCTGCCCGCCTACCCGTTCGCTCCGCGCTATGTGGAGATCGACGACGGGGAGGGCGGGACGCTGCGCGTCCACCACGTGGACGAGGGCGACCCCGAGGGCCCCGTCGTGCTGCTGCTCCACGGCGAGCCCTCGTGGTCGTACCTCTACCGGCACATGATCCCGGTGCTGGTCGACGCCGGGCTGCGGGCGGTCGCCCCGGACCTCGTCGGCTTCGGCCGCTCCGACAAGCCCGCCCGGCGGAGCGACTACACGTACGCCCGGCACCTCCGTTGGCTCACCGCCCACGTCCTCGACGCCCTCGCCCTGCGGGACATCACGCTCGTTGGGCAGGACTGGGGCGGTCTGATCGGCCTGCGGCTCGTTGCCGCCCACCCGGAACGCTTCGCCCGCGTCGTCGCCGCCAACACCTTCCTCCCCACCGGGGACCGCCATCCCGGCGACGCCTTCCTGGCATGGCAGACGTTCAGCCAGGAGGTGCCCGAGATGCCCATCGGGCGGATCGTCAACAGCGGCTGCACCACCGACCTCGACGAGGCGGTGATCGCCGCCTACGACGCACCGTTCCCGGACGAGCGCTACAAGGAGGGCGCCCGCCAGTTCCCGATGCTGGTGCCGACCACGCCCGACGACCCCGAGTCGCAGGCCAACCGCGACGCCTGGGAGGTGCTCGCCCGCTTCGACAAGCCATTCCTGTGTGCCTTCAGCGACGGCGATCCCATCACCGGGGGCGGGGACAAGCCCCTGCGGGAGCGCATCCCCGGCGCCCGGGGGCAACCGCACGCCACCATCGAGGGCGGCGGGCACTTCCTCCAGGAGGACCGGGGGCCCGAGCTCGCCCGGGTGGTCGCCGGTTTCGTGCGTTCGACCGGCTGACGCCACGAATCGGCTCGGCGCCCGCCGCCGTCTGGCCCAACTCCTGACGGATGCGGCTCTGGGACTATCCGGCGGCCAAGGGGTCGAAGGCGTCAAGCCCGGGGAACCGGGCGAATCCCCGGTCGGCAGTGGCCAGCCGGCTGCCGTGGGATATGGCGAGCGCCGCGAGGTAGGCGTCGGGCACGAGGTTCCCTTTGATCCCGCGATCGCCCCGCACGAACTCGCCAAAGGTCGACCAGGTGGCGGCGGTCGACGCCACGGGGCGGCCTCGGCGGGCACGGCGAATCCGTTCTACGAACGAGAGCGCGTCTTCGGTAGGCGCGGGCTCGGCGAAGATCCGCGCGTTCGTCACGATCCGCACGAAGCCCGTGAGGCAGTGATCGGCGAGCGCCAGCTCGTCCTCCCCGGCCACGACCGCCGACAGCCAGGCTGCGTAGGCCTCGTGGTCCTCCATCTCCCGCCGGAACGCGAAGACGAGCGTGTTGACGTCGGGCAGGATCACCGCGGGGCGTCGGCGTCGAGCACAGCCCAGAGGGCGTCGCGATCCGCGAGGTCGATGAGTACCTCGCCCCGCGGGTCGCCGTAGGCGGGGAGCGGCTCGACCGGAGTTGTCTCGCTCTCGTTGGCGACGACGAGCCTGAGGCCCTCCTCCACCACGTTGGTGAAGGTCCTACCTTCGGCGGTGGCCTTCGCCTTGGCGGCCTCGGCGAGCGCGTCAGGCAGATTGATGGTCGTGCGCATGCATATAAGCATATCAAGCAGCCATGGCCCGCAGCTCGAGCCCGGGCTCGAGGAAGTCGTTGTTGTCCACGACCGCGCTGGCCCGGTGCCGCGGATCGCACTCGTCCAGGTACAGGCGCATCCCGCCGACATAGCGGCCGAGTCTGGCGCAGGAGCGCAGGAGATCGAGGAGCCCGGGCGGTCCCGGTGCGATGGCCGCGCTCGCTCGGTCGATGCGCTGCTCAGTGACTCGCCGCTCGCCGTCGATCCAGATCGAGAAGTCCCAGTAGTCCCGCAGCTCTGGTCGGTGCAGGAACAGGCCGTCGAACACGAGGACAGTTCCCGGGAGCGCGGTCTCGACCGGCGCATCGACGGGCGAATCCGACGGCTCGTCGAATGCAGCCCTGCGATACGGCGCTGGGGGCTGAGCCGACAACGGGTCCAGGAGCAGGGCCGTGAGCAGCTCGAGGTTGTGGGAGTCCCGGTAGAAGCCCTCGGGGGACAGCTTCCCCTTGCTCCAGCGGACGGCCCGCCGGTTGTGGAACGAGTCGGTGCTGGCCCGGATCACGGGCACGTCCCGGTCGCGCAGGATGGCAGCCAGCTCGTCGGCGAACGTGCTCTTGCCGGCGCCGTCGATGCCGTCGACGCCGACGCGCAGCACATGCTCGTGTCGGCGCGCCGCCACCTCGGCGGCGAGCTGCTCCAGCACCGATCGACGCGCCGGCGACGTCAGGGGGTTCGGATTCCCGTCCAGGCCCGAGGGCATGTCGCAGTCTTGCGCGACGAGAGCCGCCGAGCTCGACAGCGTCGCCGACAAGCACGCCGATGACCGCCGCTCGTCCTACCATCGGCGACGTGATTCGGCCCCAGCCCATGATCGTTGTCGGCAACGTCGAGGCAGCGTCCCGATGGTTCCAGGACGTGCTGGGGCTCGCGTCCGGTCACGGCGGCCCCGAGTACGAGATGCTCATGGACGGGTCGGACGTCGTGGCGCAGCTCCACCAGTGGGAGGCCGACGAGCACCCGCACCTCGGGGATCCCCGGGAGCCGTCCCGCGGCAACGGCATCCTCCTCTGGTTCGCCACGGACGACTTCGACGGCGTCCTCCG
>DASQUY010000451.1:0-2588 GCA_035641055.1 Acidimicrobiales bacterium
TCGGCGCGCTGCTCGTCGTGGCCGGGTTCGTGCTGCTCGGCCCGGTCGTGGCCCGGCCCGCCGCGGGGCTCCTCGGCGGGACGCTGGCCGGGGCGCGGCTGCAGCGGGGCGTGAGCGGCCGGCTGGCCCGGCGCAACGCCACCCGCAATCCCAAGCGCACGGCGGGCACCGCCTCCGCGCTCATGGTCGGCGTGGCCGTGGTGACGCTGTTCACGGTGGTGGCGGCGTCGATCAAGCAGTCGATCGACGACATCGTGTCGCAGCAGGTTGCCGGCGACCTGGTCATCATCCAGTCCGACTTCAGCGGCGCCGGCCTCAGCCCCGAGCTGACCCCCGCCGTGGCCGACCTGCCCGAGGTCGACGCGGCCACGGCGATCGGTGCGGCGCCGGTGGCGGTCAACGGCGATGACGACGACGCCGACGTCATCGATCCCGGCTCCGTCGAGCGGCTGCTCGACCTCGACGTGCAGGAAGGTTCCGTCGACGGGCTCGGCGACCGCGAGGTGGCGCTGTTCACCGACTATGCCGAGGACCACGGGCTCGCCCTCGGGGACACGGTGTCCGTGTCCTTCGCCGACGGTGAGACCGAGAACCTCACGGTGGGCGCGACGTTCGGCAACGGCGAGCTCGCCTCGGACGTGGTGCTGCCCAAGGCGGCCTACGAACCCCACGCCGCCACCCGGGCGAGCGACTTCGTGCTGATGATCGAGCTGGCCGATGGTGTGTCCACCGCCGAGGGCGAGGCCGCCATCCAGCCCGTCGCCGACCGGTTCGGGGCACCCGACGTGCAGGACCGCCAGGAGTACATCGACACCGTCGCCGGCGAGGTCGATCAGCTGCTCACGATCATCTACGGGCTGCTGGTCATGGCCATCGTCATCGCCCTCATGGGCATCGCCAACACGCTGTCGCTGTCGATCCACGAGCGCACCCGCGAGCTCGGCCTGCTGCGGGCCGTCGGGCAGTCGCGGCGCCAGCTCCGGTCGATGGTGCGGGGCGAGGCCCTGCTTGTGGCGCTGTTCGGCACGGTCGGCGGGCTCGGCCTGGGGACGTTCCTGGGTTGGGCGCTGGTGCAGGCCATCGAGGCCGCCGAGGGGCTGGGCAGCTTCGCCATCCCCCTCGACCAGCTTGCCCTCGTGGTCGGGCTGGGCGCACTCGTGGGTGTGGTCGCCGCCGTGCGCCCCGCCCGCCGGGCGGCACGCCTCGACGTCCTCCAGGCGATCGCCACGGAGTGATCCCCCGCCCTCCGTGGCGATGGCCCGGCCGGCCAGGCCGGGCCATCGCCTGCTAGAACGTCATCTAACGTTCGTGTCAGGAGACCGTCATGGCCGCACCCTTCGACATCGGGATCATCGACACGATGATCGGCTTCCCGGCCGGCGACATGCGCCAGCAATACGCCTTCATCACGCGCCAGACCCGGGACAAGGAGTCGAAGGAGGACTTCGAGTTCCCGGTCGAGTACATGTTCAAGGACGTCCCCGACAAGCGGCTCGAGGGGGCGGACGACCCGGTCGCGGTGACGCTGCACGAGATGGACCGCTGGGGGGTCGAAAAGGGCGTGATCGGGGCGCACGGCAAGAGGGCCGAGCGGGCACTGCGGGAGCACCCCAACCGGTTCATCCCCCAGCTCTCGGTCGATCCCAACGAGGGGATGGACGCCGTGCGGGCCATCACCCGGGCCCACGAGACGTGGGGGATCAGCTCGATCGGGGTGTTTCCGGCCGGGACATTCCCCCAGGTGCCGATCAACGACAAGAAGATGTATCCCCTCTACGCCAAGTGCGTGGAGCTCGGCATCGCGGTGTTCTGCTGCGCCGGCGTTCCCGGGCCCAGGCTCAAGTTCGCGCCGCAGCACGTCGAGCTGATCGACGAGGTCTGCTACGACTTCCCCGAGCTGGTCTTCGTGACCCGCCACGGCTGCGAGCCCTGGACCGACCTGGCCGTGAAGCTCATGCTCAAGTGGCCGAACCTCTACTACTCGACCAGCGCCTTCGCCCCCAAGTACTACCCGCGGGCGATCATCGACTACGCCAACACCCGCGGCGCCGACAAGATCATCTACGCCGGCTACTTCCCCATGGGCCTGTCGCTCGAGCGCATCATGACCGAGCTGCCGGCGGTGGGGCTCAAGGACGAGGTGTGGCCCAAGTTCCTGCGCCACAACGCCGAGCGAGTCCTCGGCCTGGTTCCCGGTCAACCGGACTCGAGGCAATAACGAACGCTCGGCTGGACTCGAGGCAATGGCGAACGGATTTCGTTCGTCATTGCCTCGGGAGTGCCGCGACGTTCGTTATTGCCTCGGGATCGCCTCGTCCAGCCAGGCGAGGCCGATGACGCCGCGGCCGGTGTGGATGGTCAACGCGGCGCTGCCCACCTCGGGTGGGCGATCCGACCCGACGAGGCCGGCCAGCCGCTCGGCCATGGCCTGGACGCCCGGGCCGGCGCCGGCGCCGGTGAAGGCGACGGGCGGCCCGGCGCCGCCCGACTGGCGAGCGTAAAGCTCGGCGAGCGCGGCCACGGGGTCCTCGCCGTCGAGGACCCGGAGGGGCTCGATCTGGCCCTGACGCGCCTCGAAGATCGTGGGC
>DASQUY010000452.1:0-20684 GCA_035641055.1 Acidimicrobiales bacterium
CCAGCAGGCGACCGTGCTCGCCAGCATCCTCGACCGGTTCCGCCACGAGTTCGAGGCCCACCTCACGGGAGACGCCCCCGCCGTGGAACCGCAGACGATCGCCGAGCTGCTCGACATCCGCGACGGGGTCGCCGTGGTGGATCAGCGGCATCGACGCAAGCAGCCCGACTGGAGCTTTGGTCCTCGGTCGTCGGGCGCGACACCGGTGGAACTCAGGGGTCGGCGTCGATGACGGCTGCTGTCCGCTACCCGGCCGCCACCCAGTTGCCGTGGAAGCCGTGCGGCACCCGGACCGGGAGCTGGACGGAGGCGACGGTGTCCAGGGAGCCGGCGTCGAGCAGCTCGAGGCGGCTGTGGTCGGACGCCGCGTCATAGACGAACCCCATGAGCACGCCGTCGTCCTCGTCGGCGTCGGGGCCGGACGGCACGAACGCGAACTCGCCGGCCTGGGTGCCGTCGCCGAACGTGCGCTCGGCCCGGCGCCCGGACGCCAGGTCGTGCTTCAGCAGCGCGGAGCCCGGCTCCGCGCCGTCGACGCCGACCGCGTAGCCGAAGCGGTGCCGACGACCCGTGAGCCGCTCGTCCACCCGGGGGAACTCCTGGCCGCGGTCGTCCAAGCGCTCCTCGGCCACCTTGCCGGCACCCAGGTCGACGGTCCAGCGGTCGAGCGTCGGCGTCCCCTCGTTGGGCCCGGTGTGATCGGTGGCGAACATCTTGGGGTGGCGCACGACGTCGAGCACGATGCGGTCGTCACCGTCCTCGTAGGCGTTGAGCGGGTGGTACACGAAGCAGGGCTCGACCTCGAACCAGCGCACGTCGCCGTTGCCGCCCTCGCGGGGCATGACGCCGACGCGGGCCGGGTAGTCGGGGTTCCAGGCGTAGGGGAAGCCGGCGTCGTCGCCGGAGCGCAGGGCGGCGGCGACGAGCCGCTCGGGGATGGGCCGCTTGCCGATGTACCGCGACGCCAGCCAACGGCTGGGTCGGCCGAACGGCCGGGGCGCCGCCCGGGCCACTCCGTCGAGGTCGAACGTCACCGGCAGGTCGTAGAGGACCACGTGGCGCTGGGTGAGCGAGAAGTCGTGCATCAACGGGCTGCCGCCGACCTCGATGTCGACGGTGCGCCGCACGCGGCCATCGGTGCCGAGCACCGAGTACTGCACCTGGTTGCCCCACCCGAAGAAGTAGGACACGGCGTGCAACTCTCCGGTGTCGGGGTCGCGGTGGGGGTGCGCCGTGTAGCCGCCGGGCAGCGTGCCGTCGAAGTCGCACGGCCCGACGGTCTCGAGCTCGTCGGTGAGCTCGTAGGGCCGCGGGCCCGACTCGACGATGGCGAGCGTGCGGCCGGCGTGACCGATGATGTTGGTGTTGGGCGAGGCGTCGAAGCCGGCGAAGACCGGTCCCGGGCGGGGCTCCTCTCCCAATGCCTCTGTCACGTCCCGCGAGCGCACCCAGCGGTTGCGGTACCAGGCGGCGGTGCCGTCCCGCAGGCGGATGCCGTGGACCATCCCCGTGCCGAGGAACCAGTGGTAGCTGGCGGGGTCGGGGCCGACGACCGGGTTGGGCCCGGTGCGCAGGTACCGTCCGTCGAGGTGCTCCGGGATCGTGCCGGTGACCGGCAGGTCGGTGACCGTGACCTCCTCGGTCACGGGCGCGAAGTTGCCCTCGAGGTAGCGGTTCCGAGCGGGGGCCGCGGGGGACGTCGTGGTTGTCGTCGTTGTAGTAGCCATGGCTGCCTCCTTTCCATAGCGGTGCTATGGCTTATACATAGCACCGCTATGGCATACTGTCAACGTGAGTCCCAAGCCCGCCGACGCCCACGTCCGCACCGCCCTGCTGGAGACCGCGGCGCACATCGTCGCCGCCGAGGGCTCCGGCGGGCTCACCCTGCGCCGGCTGGCACGCGAGGTGGGGACGTCGACGATGGCCGTGTACACGCACTTCGGCGGGATGACCGAGCTGCGTCGGGAGATCCGGCATGAGGGCTTCGCCCGGCTCGGCGCCGACCTCGCCGCCGTCGAGGCCACGGGCGATCCCGTCGCCGACTTCCTGGTGCTCGGCTGGGCGTACTACACGAACGGCACCACCGATCCCGACCTGTACCGCGCCATGTTCATGGACGGGCCGGTCGACGCCCGGGACGCGGGCGCGGGTCTCGACACGTTCGAACAGTGCGTCGCCGCGGCGCAACGCTGCATCGACGGCGGGCGGTTCGATCCCGCCGATGCTCTCGACCTGGCCACTCAGGCGTGGGCCATGCTCCACGGGATCGTGTCGCTCCAGCTCGCCCACCTGCTCCCCGCCGACCAGGCCTCCGCCGCGCTGCTCGCCTCGGGCCGCAACCTGTTCAGGGCGTTCGGCGACGACCCGCGCAGCTTGGGCCGGTCCCTGGCGCGAGCCCAGGAGCGAATCGGCCGTGGCATCGAGGCAATAGCAAACGTTGCGACGGACTCGAGGCGATGACGAACGGTTTCCGTTCGCCATTGCCTCGGGCCTGCCGGGGCGCTCGCTATAGCCTCGGCCCGGAGGACTGGGCGGCGTCGGTGACGTGCACGGCGACCCGCTGGACGGCGTTGTTGGCGTAGCCGCCGGTGTTCCACTCGGGTTGGAGCGGCTGCCGGGCGCCGGTGGCGTCGGTCGCCCGACAGCACAGCTCGTGGTCCCCGGGCACGGCGTGCCAACGGAAGCGCCACCCCTGCCAGGCGCCCACCGCGGGCGGCTCGGGGTCGACCTCGGCCGTGTCCCAGCTCGCACCGCCGTCGGCGCTCACCTCCACGGCGACGATGGGCGATGTCCCCGACCAGGCCCGGCCGGTGAGCTCGCAGTCACCCGGGCCCAGCGTGCGGGCGCGGGTGTAGAAATCAGGGATGCCTGGCGGCACCATCAGCGACCGCGGCACCATGCGCTCCACCGGCTCCCCGACCTCGTCCTCGGCCCGGCGCAGCCGGTAGGCCGTCGCCTGCTGGTAGCCGGCGAACGGTTCACCCACCGCCGTGATGGTCGTCAGCCACTTCACGTTGGTCATGCCGTACCAACCCGGCACCACCACCCGAAGCGGGAACCCGTGCTGGGGCGGCAGCGCGGCCCCGTTGAGCTCGTAGGCGAGCAGCACGTCGGCCGAGGTCGCCACCTCCACCGGCAGGCTGCGCTGGTAGGCCTGCTCGATCCCGCCCTCGACCCCGCGGTCGGCCCCGGTGAACAGCACCTCGACAGCGTCGCCGTCGAGCCCGGCGGCGGCCAGGACGTGGTCGAGCGCGACGCCGGTCCACTCGCCGGTCCCAACGGCCTCCACCAGCCACGGCTGGCTCGCGGGGCGCGGATCGAGCAGCGCCCGCCCGTTGCCGGCGCACTCCATGGTCGCCACCCGGGTCGTGGCCGGCATGGCCCGGAGCTCGGCGAGCGAGAGCTCCAGCGGCCGCTCGACGCACCCGTCGACTCGGAGCCGCCACGCCGACGGATCGATGGCCGGGATGTCGTAGTGGATCAGCAGGTAGTGCAGCCCCACCGGCGTCACCGGGTAGCGCAACGCCTCGAGTGGCATGCCGTGGTTGCGCGTGGCGAGCTGCAGCTCCTCCATCGGCACGCCGCCGCCGGCCGAATCGCTCATCGCCAGGCGACGCTACTCGGCGTCGGGGGCCGACGGCCGGCGGCGTCCGAGTTCTGGTGACGGAATTCGTCGGGACTCGACGGATTCCGTCACCAAACCTTGGGCCGGCGGCGGGCGCGCCGTCAGCCGACGTGCGCGGACGGTCGCTCCGACACCAAGTACTCGGCCGCCTTGTCGGCGGGCGCCTGAACGCCACCGAGCTCCGACCCGGTGAAGGCGATGATGACGCTGCGGAGCTCGAGCCAATCGTCCTTGGCGTCGACGGCCTGCACACGCAGCGAAACACCGAGCCCCTGGGTGACGAATCCGGCGTTGTTGATCGGCTTCGAGTACTGCTGGTTGCGACGGGGAACGGAGTCGTCTCGGTGTATGCGGCGGACACCGCCGTCCCATACGTGCACTGCACCGATGAACAGCCTGGTTGGATTGGTGCTCTCCCAGTCTCCGGTGATGGCCCGTGGTTTGAACCGTGTGAGGGAGTTCCCCGAAACGTCGCTGACGAAGTTGTGTGGCGTCGGGACGGCGAGATGGCACCAGAACGCGCCAGACTTCGGCCGGTTCTCGGACCCGTCATCGAAGACGACGAAGCGAGCGGCCCAGCCGATGCGAAGGCAGGCCGCCGAAGCGTGACCGGTGCGAAGATCGACGATGTCGCCGGCGTCTCCAGCGAAGACATCGAGGACGCTCTTCTTTCCCTTCGCGTTGGGTGCGCCCACGCGTTCCAGTACCACACTGTGACCGTGAGTCATCATCGTCACTATCGAATCCATTGTTCCTCCCGTTCAGACGTTGGGCGGCTAGCTCAGAGGGCAGTCGCCCACGCGTGGGTTGAAGTCATCATCGTTTGACTCCTGATCCGCCGAGCGGAGGTGTCGTGCGAAGCGGCACCAACTCCGCGCTTGGAGCAATCCTCCACCGCCGACGGTACGGCGCCGGCCGCTAGCGGCGTGTTAGCCACAGCGGGAAGAAGCCACTTCCGGTCTCTCCGGGTACGGCAGCGCGGGGCCCGGCGGGACCGCTACGAGACTGGCCGCCCCCCACCGGAGGCGGCGCGGGCTAGCTGTTCGGCCTGGCTGGCGCTGTCGGCCGCGCTGGTCCCCAGCTCGATCAGTGCGTCCCGATAGCGCGCCAACGCCCGGCGCGCCCCGAGATGGTCGCCGATCGCGGCGTGGGAGCGGACGACCACGGAATGCGCCGGTTCGGACCACGGGTCGACGCGGAGGGCGGCATCGCCCATGGCCCGGGCGTCGTCGGCCTCGCCCTTCGCCAGCAACAGCTCACCGGCCCGGACCGCCAGCTTGACCAGGCGGAGCCGCTGCTCCTCCGCTTCGGCCAACGCCCACGGCTCGTTGGCCAGTTCGCTCGGATCGCCGCGCCACAGGGCGACGGCGCGCCGCATGTGACCGAGGGCATCCGACGGCGCGCCGCGACGGTCGGCGTCGATCGCCCGCTGCCACAAATCGTCGAACGCCCAGATGTCGGCGACGAACCAGTCGCCGGGTTCCAGGATGAGCCCTCCACCGTGCTGCCTGATCAGGAACGAGGCGTCGCGCTCGCTCCGCTCGGGCTCGAGCACCCGGAGCAGGTAGGTGAGGGTGACACGTAGGTTCCGCGACTGGGCGTCGGCATCCAGCTCGGGCCACAGCCGGTCACCCAGGCGTTCGCGGCTGGCCTGACCGTGCAACACCAGGTAGGCGAGCAGTGAGCGAACCCGTTCACGGCGCCAGTCGGGGGCATCGACTGGTGCGCCATCGCGTCGCAGCTCGGTCGGGCCGAGCAGCCGGAGCTCGAGCAGGCCTCGTGGCGGCACCGGCAACCGGGAGAGCGCGCTGCGCGCCGGGCGGGCGAGCCCAGTCCCGGGATGCACCGCATGCCGGCGGACCTCGGGTTGCGCTGCGGGCCACAGCGCCTCGAGGAGTGCCCATCCGGTCTGGCGGCCGGTGGCGATCTCCGCCAGCGCCAGCTCGGTCGCCCACCGGAGAGGGAGGTGAGCCCGCACGAGGTCGGGGCTGTGGGGGACGGGCGAAGCCGGTGCCGGCGATCCCGCTCTGACGGTGACCACCGCCCGGGCGAGGTCGCGGGCCACTGCGAAACAGGGTCCGAGGGTGGCCGCGTCCCACACTTCGCGGCTGGCTGGGACCAGCACGTACCACAGGGCGAGCACCCGTTGCTGGGGTGCGGCCGCGTGACCGGGGCCGAGAAGGGGTGACCGCGCCAGGTAGTCCTCGAGGACCACGGCAGCGCCCGAGTCGTCGCCCCGGGCCACGGACAGCGCGGCCTCGGCGATGGTCAGGTTCACGTCGATCAGCGGCACATCGCGTGAGGCCGCGCTCTGCCGGGCCCGTTCGAGGTACGGCGACGCATCCTTCGGCCGACCGGCCAGCGCCAGCGCGGTGCAGCAGGCCGCGGCCATCACGACCGTGTAGTTCGGCAGGCCGACGGCAGCGGTGTGGTCGACGAGCGGAGGAAGCTGGCGAAGCACTTCGCCCACGCGGCCGTGGAACCAGAGCGCGGTCAGCCGGGCCGATTCGATCAGCGGTTCGTGCAACGGGCTGGGATGAGCACACGCTCGCTCGGCCGCATCCAGCGCCTCCTCCGGGCGACCGAGGTGGCTCAAGGACGTCGAGCGCAGCCAGTCGACCAAGCTCTGCCACGTCTGGTTGAGCGATCCCGGGGAGATGCGATCGAGCTCGGCGATCGCCGCGGCACAGTCGTTCGCCACGTCGTGGACCAGCGCTCGGGCCAGGCAAGCGAGTGATGCCGCTCGGTCGTGTCCCGCGTTCTCCAACTCCAGGACGCGAGCCGCGGCGCCGACCATCTGCTCGGGACGTTCCCACCACCAGGCGAGCTGTGCGAGCTGCGCGAGGCAGGCCAGCTCGCCGTCCACGTCGCCGCTCTGTCGGAAGGCGTCCATCGCCCCGCTCAGGCCGGACGCAGCGACCTCGGGATCGGTCTGTCCGGTGATGATCGCGTCCAGGAGCCGAGCCAGCGCTCCGCACCGCGTGTCGTTCGGCAGGCGACGCCGCCACGCCGCTACGACGTCTCCCGGCACCGGCGCGTGTGCCGCGCCGAGTGCGTCGACGACCACCCGGGTCATGTCGTTCCACGCCTCGGCGTCGGCGATCAGCGTCACCGCGGGGGCGACGTCCCCCGTCCGGGCCAACGCGACACCGGCTCGGCGGCGCGCTTCGGCGATCTCATCTTTGGTGACGACCTGGGCCAGGAACGGCTGCCACAGGGAATGGATCAACCTCCCGCCCTCCGGAGTACGGGCCACAAGCGGAAGGTCCGCCGTCAGCGACTCCAAGTCGACCTCATGACCCAGGACGGCTGTCGCCAGGTTGTCGTCGAACGCGCCGATGTGGGCCAGCAGTGCGAGGTCGCGACGCTGGGTGGGTGGGACGGCGGCCAGCACCTCCTCCCACATGTATGCCGCTTCGACGTCAGGGGCTGCCGAGGCTGCAAGCTCTGCCAGCGCTGGCCATCCCCCGCAGTCGGAAAGGCGCTCATCCGGCACACCTCGCCGGGCGGCGAACTCGACCAGCTCGTCGGTGGTGAACATCAGCTCGGCTTCCCCGAGGCGGAGCACCTGACCCAGCACCTCTGCCCGAGCGAGCGGTAGCGGCGGCGGCACCCGGCCCGACAGCACCAGGTGACCGTTGCGCGGCAGCTTGGCCACCAGCATTGCCAGCATCTCGGCGCCCGGCGAGCCGTCCGGGATCTCGTGCACGTCGTCCACCAACAAGGCCACGGGCCGAGGGGAGTGGTGCCATATTGCCTCTGCGACGGCGTCCACTGCGCCGGCCCCGCCTGGCGGCGGGACGACGCCGACCGCCTCGCACAGCCCGGCCGAGAGCACTGACGCCGCCGCGTCGTCGGGCCGGCACGCCAACCAGATGTCGACGTGGTCGGGTACGAGGCGGTTCTCCTCGAACGCCTGCGCTAACAGGGTCGTCTTACCGAAGCCGGCCGGAGCCGCCACCACCACGACTGGGATGCCGAAGCGCTCCCGCAGCCGGTCGAGGAGCCGCGGCCGGACGAGGCTGCTGCGTCCCGCCGTGAGCGGCTCGAACCGGCCGCGACACTCCGCCAGTGCCATATCCCAAGGCTATGGGGCCGGCACTGGTTCACCCCCAGCGGGGCTGCTCGTCGGGGTCGATGCCCAGGCTGAGCTTCGCCACCACCTCGTGGGTGAGCAGGCTGTTGCCCGGGTGGATGCGCCCGAGGCGGGCGTCGCGGAACAGGCGCTCGAAGCGGTCACGCTTGAAGATGCCCCCGCCACCGGTGAGGTCGAAGGCCGTGTCGGCCACGCTCCAGGCCAGGTTCACGGCCGTGTACTTGGCGCTCAGGATCTTCAACAGCCAGTCGTGGCCGTAGTCGACCCCGTTGGACCAGTCGGCGGCGGTCCGCTCCAGGACGGCGTCGACCGTCTCGAGCGCCATCCGCATCTCGGCGACGTGGTGCTGCACCTCGGGGTGGTGGGCCATCGAGCGGGTCAGCGCCAGCGAGGTGCGCTTGTGCATGCGGGCCACGGTCTCGTCGTAGATCCGCTGGGCGATGCCGGCGTACACGCTGCCGAACCCGAGCAGAGCCCAGGCGAACAGGGCGACGTGGAACGGTCCGGCGCCGGCGAAGCCGGCCGGGCAGGTGACGACCACCTGCTCGTCCGGGACGAACGCCTTGTCGAAGATCGTGTCGTTCGACATCGTGGCCCGCATCCCGAGGGTGTCCCAGGTCTCCTTGATGTGGTAGCGGGGCGAGTCCCGGTGGACGAAGGCGTGGATCACCTGCGGGGCGTCGGGGTCGGACGTGTCCATGGCGTGGATGCCGAGCCACGTCCACACCGGCGACAGACTGCCGAAGATCTTGTGGCCCGTGATCTCCCAGCCCCCGTCGACCCGCTCCGCCTGCGAGGTGGCGAAGAGCAGCGGCACGTCGTTACCGACCTCGCCGTGACCGGCGGCGAAGATGTCGCCCTCGGCCGCCCGCCGGAGCACGAAGTCGTTCGAGTGGTCGCCCCGGCGGTGGAGGTCGGCGGCGAGGCCGACGAAGTAGTGGTGCATGTTGACGCCCAGCGCCGTGGCGGGCGCGTGGTAGGCGATCCGACGCAGCTGGGGTGCGTACTCCGCCAGCGTCATGCCGCGGCCGCCGAGCTCGGGGGGCAGGGTGGCGAGGAAGAACCCTGCCTGGCGGAGCTCCTCGAAGTCCTCGGCGAAGAAGCGGTTCTCCCGGTCGTAGACCGGCGCCCGCTCGTCGAAGCGGGTGAGCATCTCCTCGCTCAGCAGGTCCGGGGTGGTCGTGACGGTGGTCATGTCGGTCCTTTCGTCCGTCCGATCTCGGGGCGACGGTACGAATCCGCCCCCGACCCGCACATGCCCCGACCTGACCCATTCCGCCCTCGCCTCACTGATCAGACCTGACTAGTCAGCTGCGGTACGCTGCCTGTCCGGCAGGTTGCGGCGAGGTGGGCGCATGGCAACAACCGAGACCGTCACGGTGCTCTTCACCGACATGGTCGGGTCGACGGGGCTGATCGACCGTCTGGGCCCGGAGGCGGCGGAGCGGGTCCGGCGCGAGCACCTGGGAACGCTGCGGGCCGCGCTGGCCGCCGCCGGCGGCCGCGAGATCAAGAACGTCGGCGACGGGCTGATGGTCGTCTTTGGGAGCGCCGCCGCCGGGGTGGCGTGCGCGCTCGACATGCTGCGCCGCGTGGACGCGGCGCCCGGCGGCACGGAGTCCGGGCGCCTCCGCATCGGCATCTCGGCCGGCGACGCCGAGGTGGAGGGCAGCGACTACTTCGGCCCGCCCGTGGTGGAGGCGTCGCGGCTGTGTGCCGAAGCTGCCGGGGGGCAGATCCTGGTCACGGAGCTCGTCCGCCTGCTGGCGGGGGAGCGCGGCGGCCACACCTACACGCCGCGCGGGCCGATGGAGCTGAAGGGCTTCGACCGGCCGGTGCCCGTGTTCGAGGTGGGCCCCGGACCCGAGGCCATGAAGGAGACCGCCGGGGGCCTGGAGGTGCCGCTCCCGGGCCTCGTGTCGCTGGCGGGGCCGTACCGGTTCGTCGGCCGGACGGCGGAGTGGAACAGCCTGGAGGCGGCGTGGGGCGAGGCCCTTCGGGGCGCGCGTCAGGCCGTGCTGGTCGGCGGGGAGCCGGGTGCCGGGAAGACCCGGCTGGTCACCGAGTTCGCGCGCACGGCGCACCGTCGCGGCGGCGTCGTCCTCTACGGCCTCTGCTCCGACGACTTCGAGCTGCCTTACCAGCCCTTCGCCGAGGCGCTCGACCACCTGGTCGCGGCGACAGGCCCCGGCGACGTGCTCGACATCGCCGGCCCGGGCGCCCCCGACCTGGCCAAGCTGGTCCCGCGCCTCGCCGCGGAGCAGGTCGAGGCCGGTGCGGGGCCGACAGCCGGCGACTCCGAGGCCGAGCGGTACCGGTTGTTCGAGGCGGTCGTCGAGCTGCTCGGTGCCCTGGTGCGTCGCCGTCCGGTGCTGCTCGTGCTCGATGACCTGCACTGGGCGGGACGGCCCACGCTGCAGCTCCTCGAGCACCTGCTGCGGTCGGCCGTGGTGGCCAACCTGTGCCTGGTCGGCACGTACCGGACCGCGCCCGCAGACATCGACGAGCCGCTCCGGGAGGCGCTGCCCGATCTCCGCCGGCTCCCCGGCGTGCGCCGCGTCGCGCTCGGGGGCTTCGACCGCACGGGTGTCGAGGAGTTCGTCGCGGCCATCGCCGGCCACGACGTCGGCGACGACCTGGAGCCGCTCGTCGATGCCCTTCTGTCCCATACCGACGGCAACGCCTTCCTCATCAGCGAGCTGTGGCAGCACCTCGTCGACACCCGGCGGCTCGTGCTGGCGGGGGGACGATGGCGCGTGGCCGGCCGGCTCGATGTCGTCGAGAGCCCCGAAGCCGTGCGCGACGTGGTCGGCCAGCGCGTGGCGGCGCTGCCGGAGCGCAGCCGGTCGCTGCTCGACGTGGCGTCGGTGGCGGGGGCGTCGTTCGAGTTGGAGCTGATCGCCGAGGCCGCGGGCATGAGCCCGAGCGCCGCGCTCGAGGCGCTCGAGCCGGCGCTCAGCAGCCGGCTCCTGGAGGAGGCCGGCGGCGTGGTCCGGTTCGCCCACGCCCTGGTCCAACGCTCGGTGGAGGACGGCCTGTCGGCATCGGACCGGCGGCGCCAGCACCTCGAGGTGGGCGAGGCCCTGGTGACCCGCCACGGGGAGCAGCGGCTCGACCAGATCGCCCGCCACTTCCTGGCGGCCGTGCCCCTGGCGCCCGCCGCGGCGGCGGTGGGATACGCCCGGCGCGCGGCGCGGGAGGCCCTCGGCTCCGTCGCCTACGAGCACGCGGTCGGGCTGCTGGAGGCCGCCCTGTCGAGGGTCGGCGACGGGGTCGGGCGCGCGGATCTGCTGCTCGACCTGGCCGAGGCGAGGATGAAGGCCGGCGACACGGCCGGCAGCGTGGAGGCGGCGGCACAGGCCGCCGAGCTGGCCCGCGGCCGGGGCGACGGCGGCCGGCTGGTCCGGGCGGCCCTGCTGTACGAGGAGGCCACTTGGCGGGGGGCGCGTTTCGGTGCGGCCGCCGAGCAATTGGTACGCGAGTCGCTGCCCCACGCGCCCGACGAGACGACGCAGGCCCACCTGCTCGCCGGCTGCAGCCGCGCCCTCGCCCTCTCGGGGCGCGACGAGGAGGCGCTGGCCACGGCCGAGGATGCCATCGCCTTCGCCCGCCGGCTCGGTGACCCGGCGGCCCTGTGCCAGGCGCTGCTGGGCCCGTTGTTCGCCCGCTGGACGCCCGAGGCGTCCGCCCGTCAGGACGACTGCGCCCGGGAGGCGGCCGCCCTCGCCGCCTCGCTCGGCGACGACGAGTCGCAGCTCTACGCCACCAACAAGATGTTCATCGCCCCGATGCTGCGTGGCGACCTACGAGAGGCGCGCCGCATCCTGGCCGAGCACGGCCGCCTGACGCAGAAGGTGCGCCAGCCGCTGTTCTTCCTCCTCGAGCTCCAGGTCAGGTCGACGGTCGCACTGTGCGAAGGTCGGCTCGACGAGGCCGAGGCCTGCGCCGAGGAGGCCGGCAACTGGGGTCACCTCCTACCCCATGCCGGCGGCGCCTACGGCGTCCAGCTCTTCGAGATCCGGCGCCAGCAGGGCCGACTCGACGAGGCCCGGCCCTTCGTCGAAGCCGTGGCCCGCCTCGGCCGGGAGGGCGCGACCTGGCGCGCAGGCCTGGCCGCGCTCTACGCCGAGCTCGACATGCTCGACGAGGCGGCGGCCATGCTGCCCGCGCTCGTGGCCGACGACCTCGCGGCCGTGCCACGCGACTCGCTGTGGTGCGGCTCGCTCGCGTATCTCGCCGACGCCGCCGTGGCGACGGGCGACCGGGATGCCGCCGCGGTGCTGTACCGCATGATCCTGCCGTACCGCGGGCTGACACTGCTCACCCCCAGCCTGTCGTGCCACGGGGCCGCCGACCGCTACCTCGGTACCCTCGCCGGCGTTCTCCAGCGAGGGCGCGAGGCGGCCGCCCACCTCGAGGCGGCCATGGCGTTCGACGACCGCAGCGGTGCCCGCACCTGGGCCGCGCGCTCGCGCTACGAGCTCGGCCGGCTGCTGGCCCGGCGGGGCCGGCGCGACGACGAAGGGCGGGCCCGCGCCCTCCTCACCGAGGCGTTGGACCTGGCCGACGAGATCGGGATGACCGGGCTCGCCCAGCGCTGCCGCCACGAGCTGGAGCGGCTGGAGTCCACCCCCCAGGGCTCCCTGCAGGACGTGGGGCTCACCGCCCGGGAGGTCGCCGTGCTCCGCCTCCTCGCCGACGGGCGCACGAACCGGGAAGTCGGCGCCGAGCTGAGCATCAGCCAGCACACCGCGGCCAACCACGTGCGGGCGATCCTGCTCAAGACCGGGTGCGTCAACCGGACCGAGGCGGCGGCGTGGGCGCAGCGCCGTGGCCTGGCAACCGACGGACCTACGTCCCCGTCTTGATGGCCTCGGGCTGCAGCTCCGAGACCGCGATGATGGCATCGGCGGGGATGTTGTTCCGGCGGGCGGCTTCCTGGATCATCTCGGCCGACGTCGCCTCGTAGAGGCAGTAGGTCTTGCGCTTGTCGGCCGAGAGGAACGAGTACACCCACCGCACGCCGACCTCGTCGTTGACCGCCTCGATGCCCAGCACATCGCCGGCACCGAGCTCGAGTTCCTCGGCGAAGTTGCGCTCGACCAGGAACAACGGCATCGCCCACCCCCTTGGTCGGTGCCAAGACTAGCCGAGCGTGTCCAGGACGCTCGTCGGGCAGGCTCAGGCGTACATGAGCGATCCCGGCGTGGTGAGCAGTTCGCCGGTCTCCAGCCACGTCTTCAGGCCGGAGAGGATCATCGGCCAGCCGCCGTAGAGCTCCTCGTTGGCGCCGTCGCGCAGCTGGTCGTGGGTGACGAGGAGGCGGCACGAGTCGGCGACCGGCTCGATCTCCCACGTGACCCTCGACGTGCCCTCCGCCTTCACGTCGTCGCTCCAGAGCGCCACCATGGTCTGCACCAGTCGGCGGGGCGGGTCCACCTCCAGGATCTCGCCCTCGCCCAGGAGTCCGTCGGCGTTGGCGTGGCCCATCTCGAAGCGCGACCCGGGCGTCCAGTCAGACTTGACCCGCATGCCGAAGTTGTACTTGCTGCGGATCTCGGGGTCGGTGATCGCCTCCCAGAGGCGCTCCGGGGTCGTGCGGATGTAGATCTCGAAGACCTTCTCCATTGGCTTCTCCAGTCTCTGCTTGAGGTCGCTGAGCGCCGCGGTCCAGGGCTCGGCGTACTTGCTCACCCACCGGTCGTGGACGAGTCGGATGGGCACGGGGTTCAGGAAGTGGAGCTTCTCGCGGCCTCGCCGCTTCGCGACCACCAAGCCCGCCTCCTCGAGCTGGCGAAGGTGCTTCATCACCCCGAAGCGCGTCATCGAGAAGCGCTCCTCGAGCGCGCTCAACGTCTGCCCGTCCTCGCGGTACAGCTCGTCGAGCAGGCTCCGCCGCGTCGGGTCGGCGAGGGCCCTGAACACCGTGTCCACGGCAGGACCATAGGTGACCATTTGGTCACATGTCAACGGCTAGAACGGTGCCAACCCTTCGACCTCAACCTCCCAGCGCCCGACCTAGGCCGACGGATCCACGAGCGCCTCGGTGACCACCCGGGCTGTTTGGGCGGGGCCGTACTCTGCCGCCAGGTCGGCGCCACCGAGCCGGACGACCACGGTGTCCGAGCCCGGGTCCACCTGCACGACCTGGCCACCGAGGCCGAGCGCCCAGTACATGTCCTCGGGCGCGCCCTCCACCAGCTGGCCGGCGTCGGCCGTCGCGGCGTCCTCCGCCCTGTTGAGCTCCGCCGGGTTGCCCTGCGGTCCCCGGCGGTTGAGCCACCACAGGTAGCCGTAGTTGGCGCCGATGTCCTGCGACGGCCCGCCGGTCGCCGCCTCGACCCAGTCCTGGGGCACGACCTGGGTGCCGTCCCACTCACCGCCGCGCAGGAACAGGTAGCCGAACCGGGCCATGTCCTCGCAGGTCGACTGGAGGCCGAAGAACATGGTGGTGTTGCCGGCCGCGTCGGCAGTCATCTCGGAGTCGCGCATGCCGAGGGGCCCGAGCAGCTTCTCCCGGGCGTAGGTGGCGGGCTCCTCGCCCGTCGCCTCGGCCAGGATGGCCTCGAGGGTCTGGATGGCGGCGTTGTTGTAGGCCCACGTGGTGCCCGGCGGTGCGTCCTGGCCGAGCCCGACGGCGAAGTCGGTCCGGTCGGCGGCGGCGACCAGGTCCCCGTAGTCCGTGCCGAGGTCCCAGTGCCGGCCCGAGTCGTTGCTGAGGATGTTCTCGATGGTCACCTCGGCCGACGGCGTCCCCTGCCACTCGGGGATGTAGTCCGACGCCGGGTCGTCCACGTCGAGGTCGCCGTCCGCCTGGGCGATGCCGAGCAGCGTGCTGGACACCGACTTCGTGGCGGAGAAGACCTCCTGGCTCGAGCCGGCGTCGGTGTCGTTCCAGTACCACTCGGCCACCAGCTCGCCGTGCCGGGTCACGACGAGGCAGTTCGAGTCCCTCCGTTCGGCCGCGGCGGCGATCTCCTCGAGCGTGGCCGGATCGAAGCCCGCCTCGGCGGCGTCGCCCCGCTGCCATTCGGTGCCGGGGTACGGGGCGGGCGGGACCTCGGGTTCCGTCGTCGACGCCGAGGGCGCCGCATCCGACCCCGACGCCGAGCCCGACGAGCCCGATGAGCAGGCCGTAGCGACGAGGGCCGCGAGGCCCACCACGGCGGCACCGCCACGCGCCCTCGAGAGTCGTCGCATTCCCTCATGGCTAGCGCATCGACGGCGATGCCGCCCGCTACCGTGCGTTGGGCCATGCCGAACGACCGCGCCCCGGGTGTGCCGGGGATGCCGGGCGTGCCGCCTCCCCTTCCGCCGCCCCCACCCCCGCCGGCTCCGTGGCGGCTGCCGCCGCCCCCACCGCCACCCTCGCCCCCGCCCCCACCGCCGCGGCGTCGCGGGTGGGTGACGCTCGTCGCCGTCCTCGCCATCGGCGGACTGGTCGCCGGGTCGTTCGCAGCGGCTTGGACCTCGACCGACGAGTCCGACCCCGCCCCCGGGCGGGGTGACGACCCGGAGGAAGCCGATCGGCCCAGCGACGTCCCGCCCGCCAGCGAGGCCGAGGTGCGGGAGGCGGTCGACGAGATCAGCGCGGTGGTCGAGCAGGAGCGGGGGCTCAGCTTCCGCGAACCGGTGGAGGTCGACTTGGCGGGTGAGGGCGAGTTCCAGCGGCGCCTGCTCGAGGACTTCGACGAAGACGTCGACGAGCTGCGCCGGGCCGAAGTCGTGTTCCAGGCGCTCGGGCTCGTCGGTCCCGACATCGACCTGGTGGAGTCGATGCGGGAGCTGTTGGGGGCGGGCGTGGTCGGCTTCTACGACCCCGAGACCGACGAGCTGGTCGTGCGGGGGACGGCGCTCACGCCGTACGTTCGCACCACCATCGCCCACGAGCTCACCCACGCCCTCGACGACCAGCACTTCGACCTCGATCGGCCCGAGTACGACGACGCCGACGACGAGGTCGGCTTCGGCTTCTCCGCGGTCGTGGAGGGCAACGCCCGTCGCGTCGAGGCCGCCTACCGCGACAGCCTGAGCCGGGAGGAGCAGGAGGACGCCACCGCCGAGGAGCTGGAGCTGGGCGCCGGCATCGACCTTGGGGGCGTGCCGACGGTGCTGGTCGAGCTGATCGCCGCCCCCTACGGGCTGGGCGAGACGTTCGTCGACGAGCTGCTCGCCAGCGGCGGGCAGCGCGAGCTCGACGACGCGTTCGCCGATCCGCCGCGCACGAGCGAGCAGGTGATCGACGCCGAGGCCTACCGGGAGGGCGAGGGCCGGATCGAGGTTCCGGTGCCGTCCGTGCCCGGCGAGGTGGTCGAGGACGGCGTGGCCGGCCAGGTCCTCATCCAGCTCGTCCTGGCCAGCGAGGTCGGAGCCGGGCAGGCGGCCGAGGCGGCCGTGGGCTGGGGCGGTGACTGGGCAGTGGCGTGGCGCGATGGCGACCGCTCGTGCGCCACGCTGTCGGTCGTGGGCGACGACGCCGGCGAGACCGCCGAGCTCCGTGCCGCCTTCGAGGAGTGGGCGGACGCGCGCGCCGACGACGGGTCCGAGGCCGCCGTCGAGCCCGGCGAGTCGGGCACCGTCACCGTCGAGGCGTGCTCGTGAGGGCCCCGGTCACCGTCGGGGCGTGCTCGTGGGGCCCGGACGCGAGGCAATAACCGCCGATTGCAGACTCTCGAGGCTATAGCCGCCGGTGGCGGCGGCTATTGCCTCGGGCCGGTCTCGTGCGTCGGGCACGTGAACTCCCGGCGACCGGTCACTGCCCCACGAGCGCCAGCTCCACCGCCTCGCCGGGGGTGCGGGCGGGGATGACGCCGGCGACGTCCCAGCCGTCGCCCAGCCCGACGACGCGGGTGTCCGCCAGCAGGGCGTGGGCCACCTCCGACAGGGTGCCGTAGGCGCCGGGAAGGGCGATCACGGCGACGGCGTCCATCACCACCAGGGCGTTGCGCGTCTCGCCCAGCCCGGTCGGTACCGCCACGGTGACATACGGATTGGCCTCGGCGCGCTCCGTGCCGGGCAGGATGCCGACCGTGGTGCCTCCGGCCAGCACCGCTCCCCGGCTGGCGGCCTCGGCCACGCCGCCGCGACCACCCGTCACCACGACGCAGTCGCGCTGGGCGAGCAGCCGGCCCGCTTCCTCCGCCAGTGCGAGCACGCCGTCCTCCACGGACGTGCCGCCAACGACCGACACGTAGCGCGGCCGCGGGGCGAGGCCGGCCATCACTCGGCGCAGACGGGCGGCAGCGACTCGACGGCGGTGACCTGGTGCGCCAGCCAGCCCGGCTCGCGCACCGCCACCGTTCCCTCCTCGCCTGCCGCCTCGCCGACGGTGAAGATCTGGTCGGCGGCGATGCCGACGGTGCGGTAGGCGATCACGTCGATGCGCGTGTCGGTGTACCCGTAGTCGACCGCCAAGTCCTCGAGCCCCAGGTTGATGAGCGTCTGGACCTTGTACTCGTCGACCGTCGGGTAGGCCTCGGTGTCCCACACGAACAGGTGCGTGCGCTCGCCGGCAGGGAACTCGTGGCGCTCCAGCCACGACTGCGTGGCGCCGGCGATGGGGGTGTCCCCGATCACGATGTCCGCTGGCCGCTCGGTGAGGTACACGACCTCGTAGCCGAGGGCGCGCCAGGTCCGCATGAGGTCGTTGGCGCCGGGGCGCAACTCCGGGTCGTACGTCGGGTCCGCCTGCCACGTCTCCAGCTCGGCGGCGCCGGCGGTGAGCGTGCCGTCCATGTCGACGACGACCGCGTGCCGGTTCTCGGCGCAGGGCGGGGGTTCGTCGCCCGCGGCGTCGGGTCCGCCAGCCGGGGTGGGCGGGGGCGTGCTCTCGGTCGACGCCCCGGCCGGCGCCGCGGGGTCGTCGCTCGGCGATGCGCAGGCGACGGCGACCAGCACACCGGCCGCCAGGGCCGCCCAAACGAGAGATGTGCGTCCCCGGCCGTTCCTCCCCATCGGCACTCATTATCCCAGCTACCGTCGAGCGCGTGACCACCCCCACGAACGACTTCCGGATCGAGCACGACACGATGGGTGAGGTCAGGGTGCCGGCCCGGGCCCGCTGGGGCGCCCAGACGCAGCGAGCCGTGGAGAACTTCCCCGTCTCGGGCGTGCCGCTGGAGGCGTCGCTGATCCACGCGCTCGCCCGCATCAAGGGGGCGGCGGCCCGGGCCAACGGCCGGCTCGGGGTGATCGGGCCGGACGAGGCCGACGCCATCGCCGCCGCCGCCGGCGAGGTGGCCGATGGCCGCTGGGACGACCACTTCCCGATCGACGTGTTCCAGACCGGGTCGGGCACGAGCTCCAACATGAACGCCAACGAGGTGATCGCCAACCTGGCGTCCGAGCGTCTCGGCCGCCCGGTCCACCCCAACGACCACGTGAACGCCTCGCAGTCGTCCAACGACGTGTTCCCCTCGGCCATCCACGTGGCGGCGGTGGGTCAGGCCGAGGCCGAGCTGTTGCCCTCGCTCGAGCACCTGGTGGCCACCCTGCGGGCCAAGGCCGACGAGCTCGCCGACGTGGTCAAGTCGGGCCGCACGCACCTCATGGACGCCACGCCGGTCACCCTGGGCCAGGAGCTCGGCGGCTACGCCACCCAGGTGGACCAGGCGGCCGGCCGGCTCCGGGCGTCGCTGCCCCGGGTGGGCGAGCTGCCGCTCGGAGGCACGGCGGTGGGCACGGGCATCAACTGCCCGCCGGGGTTCGCCGCCGACGTCGTCGGGCAGCTGGCCGACGAGCTGGGGCTGCCGCTCACCGAGGCGGCGGACCACTTCGCCGTCCACGGCGCCCGCGACGGGCTGGTCGAGCTGTCGGGCGGCTTGCGGGCGCTGGCGGTGGCGCTGGTCAAGATCGGCAACGACATCCGCTGGATGGCCTCGGGGCCCCGCACGGGCCTGGCCGAGATCCGCCTGCCCGACCTGCAGCCGGGATCGTCGATCATGCCGGGCAAGGTCAACCCGGTGTTGGTCGAGGCGCTCACGCAGGTGTCGGCCCAGGTGATCGGCAACGACGCCGCGGTGGCCTTCGCCGGGTCGCAGGGCAACTTCGAGCTCAACGTCTACCTGCCCGTCATCGCCCACAACGTGCTCGAGTCGCTCCGGCTGCTGGCCAACGTCTGCCGGCTGTTCGCCGACCGTTGCGTGGCCGGCATCGAGGCGGACATCGAGCGCTGCCGGGCCTACGCCGAGTCGAGCCCGTCGCTCGGCACGTCGCTCAACCCGTACATCGGCTACGAGGCGGCGGCGGCGATCGTCAAGGAGAGCATCGCCACGGGCCGCAGCGTGCGAGAGCTGGCGCGCGAGAAGGGCCTGCTCACGGACGAGCAGCTCGACGCCGCCCTCGACGTGCTCGGCATGACCCGGGGCGGCGTGCGCAAGTAGCAAGCAGTGGTCGAACTTGCGGTGGTTATGGGGGCTATAGCCCCTGTAACCACCGCAAGTTCGGACGGGTACGGGTCAGGCGCCGAGCGCCGGAGAGCCGGGGTAGGGGCGGGGGTCGCCCGGGCGGGGGATCGGGGGACGGGTCCAGCTCATGGCCTTGGCCAGGGCCGAGGTGGCCTCTCGCCACTCCGGGGGGTCCCAGCCCTCGGCGAGGGCGCCCACCGAGCGGTCCTGGCGCAGGTGCACGAAGGCCGGCAGCTCGTTGATGCCGATGGCCTTGACCAGGTCGCGGTCGGGGTCGGCGAAGGTCAGCACGTTCTGGGCCCAGGGACCGAGGAACTCGCGGGCGTCGTCGGCGTCGGCGGTGACGACGAAGGCGATGCGGCAGTCTGCTCCCCGGAACTCCTCGAGGATGCGGCCTGCCGTCTTCAGCAGCCAGGCGCTCTCGTAGGTGTAGGGATCGAGGATCACGACGGCCAAGTGAAACGTGGTCAGCCAGGCGTCGAGCGTGCACGGCTTGCCGTCGAGCGGCGTGAGCTGGAGGTCACCAGGGGGGGTCGTCGCCACGGCCGGAGACGGTAGCAAGCACGGGCTAGGTTTCCGCAGGTGATCCAGGACACCGGCTTTCGCATTTTCTTTTACCTGCACATCCTCACGGTCATCGTGGCGTTCGCCCCCACCGTGCTGGCCGTGCTGCACGGCGGCCAGGAGGGCGTGCTGGCCGACCTCGGCCGGTGGGGGCGCACGCTGTACGCGCCCGCGCTCGTCCTCACCGGGCTGTTCGGGATCCTCGCCGTGGTCACGGCGCCGGCTGACATCTTCGAGTTCGACCAGACGTGGATCTCGCTCGCCTTCGTCGTCTGGATCGCGATGAACGGCGTGTTCCACGCCATGGTGCTGACCGGCCAGCGCCAGGGCGACGCCGACAAGGTCACGAACGGCCAGGCGATCATGACCGTGCTGGTGCTGGTCATGCTGTACCTGATGATCTGGAAGCCGGGCTGGCCCTGAGTCCCTAAACCCATCAGCGGATAGGTCACGCCTGTCGCGGCTTGCATCTGCGTTGTTGCTGGGAGGCCTCGCTGTGGAGCTGTTGGCGAGGTGTAGATTCCGTACTGTTCAGTGCCACTCTCGCCCTATCCGCTCGGCCTCTGAGCCGACCGGCCCCGGCGACGCTACGGTCGCCTGAGTGCACCCGATCGAGCGGCTGCGGGCCGTGGCCCAGGCGACGGACATCGAGCAGACGCTGCTGGCGGGCGAGGCGGCGTCGGTGCTGGGGTCGCTGGCCTTCGACCCGCTCGGCCTGCTCACCTCGTGCCGCCGGCTGCTCGACCGCCATCCCGCCGCCGGGGCCCTGTGGTGGACCTGCGCCCGGCTCCTCGCCGCCGACGACGCCCGGGCCGAGGCCCGGGCCATCACCGCCGAGCTGGAGGACGATCCCGCCCGGATGGACCTCGGCCTCGAGCTGCCCGAGGGCGCGGTCGTGGCCGTGGTGCCCGACGCCGCCGGGGGGTCCGACCTGGTGTACGACCTGGCGGGCATGCGCGACGACCTGGAGGTCATCGAGGCCGGCGAGGCGGGG
>DASQUY010000453.1:0-8702 GCA_035641055.1 Acidimicrobiales bacterium
GCAGGGCGACGAGGAGGGCGAGCCCGACGGCGAGCACGGAGTACTGGATGTGCTCCCAGATCCGCTGCCAGATGCCCGTCGGTCCCCACCAGTTGTCGGCGGTGGTGAGCCACCCCAGGGTGTCGGTGAGCAGGTCCATCACCGCGCCGCCCGGGCGGGGGTCCACGGCGTCAGGAACCGGCGGGCCAGCACGAGCGCGCCGTCAACGACCACGGCCAGCACGATCGAGGCCCCGATGCCGGCGACGATCTCGCTCGTGCGGTTGCGCCGGAAGCCCTCGAAGAACAGGAACCCGAGGCCGCCTCGGCCGAGCACACCGCCGACGCTCACCAGGCTGATCGTGGAGACCGCCGCCACCCGCAGCCCGGCGATGATGGCCGGGACGGCGAGCGGGAGCTCGACCGTCAACAGCGAGCGCCGCGACGTGTAGCCGACCCCCGTGGCGGCGTCCTTCACCGAGTCGGGGACCGCTCGTAGCCCCTCGACGAGGTTCCGGACCAGGATGGCGAGCGTGTAGATGGCGAGGGCGATGATGAGCGGCCGGTCGTTCAGGAACCCGAGGCCGAAGCCGAGGCCCAGCAGCAGGAACAGCGACAGCGACGGGATCGTGTAGAGCACGCCGGTGACGCCGAGGATCGCCGGGTACGAGCGACGCCAGCGATAGCCGGCGAGCCCGAGCGGGAACGCCACCGCCGCGCCGAGGGCGAGGGCGAGGGCCGTGATGCGCAGGTGCACGACCGTGTAGTGCCAGACGACGTCCCAGTTACCGTCGATCCCGAACCCGCTCCAGGCCGGCGGACGTGCGGCAACGATCACGCGGTGATCCCCTCCGCCAGGTCGTCGACCGTGAGCATGCCGAGGTACCGGTCGCCGTCGTCCAGAGCCACCGCCACGCGGGTGTGCGTCGTGACGATGCCGTCGAGCGCAGCCTTGAGCGTGGTGTCGGGCCGCACGACGGCACGGAACGGCCGGGTCTCCAGCTCACCGACCGTCGCCGCGCCGTCCAGATCGGCCCCCCAGACCCAGCCCCGTAACCGGTCGCCGTCGCAGACCCCGACCCAGTCGAACCCGTGGCCCTCCATCGCGGCCCGGGCCTCGGCCGGCCGGGTGGCGGCGTCCACGACCGGCCCCTTGCTGAGCGTGGCGTCGCCCACCGTCATGATCGACAGGCGCTTGATGCCGCGGTCGTCGCCGAGGAAGTCGGCGACGAAGTCGCTGGCCGGCGCGCGGAGCATCTCGCTCGGCGTGTCGAGCTGCTCGAGGATGCCGCCCACGTTCAGGATGGCGATGCGGTCCGCCAGCTTGATCGCCTCGTCGATGTCGTGGGTGACGAACACGATCGTCTTGTGGACCTCGCGCTGCAGCGTCACCAGCTCGTCCTGGAGCTGGGCCCGCACGATGGGGTCGACCGCCGAGTAGGGCTCGTCCATGAGCAGCACGGGCGGGTCGGCCGCCAGCGCCCGGGCGACCCCGACCCGCTGCTGCTGGCCACCCGACAGCGCCGCTGGATAGCGGTCCAGCAGCCCCCGGTCGAGCCGCAGCAGGTCGGCCAGCTCGGCCACACGATCGGCGATCCGGCCGCGGTCCCAGCCCAGGAGCTTGGGGACCGTGGCGATGTTGTCACCCACCGTGCGGTGGGGGAACAGACCCGCCTGCTGGATGACGTAGCCGATCCCCCGTCGCAGCTCGTGCGCCGGCTGGGTGCGGATGTCGACACCCTCGACCCACACGGTGCCCGCCGTCGGCTCGATCAGGCGGTTGATCATCCGGAGGATCGTGGTCTTGCCGCAGCCCGACGGGCCCACGAGCGCCACCAGCTCGCCACGGGGCATCGACAGCTCGAGGCCTTCGACCGCGGGCCGGGTCGCGCCGGCGTAGACCTTGGTGAGATCTTCCAGGCGGATGGCGGCGTCTCCGGCCGACGGGTCGGCCGGCGCCGCAGCGTCCGTCACGTCACCAGGCGGGTGTACGGAATGGATGGTGCCGGGCGGATCACGGTTCCCTCCCCGCTGTCGCGGCCCCGGGAGAAGCCGTCGGGCCCCTGTCCTGCCGGTGGGCCCTGGGTCTTACTGGTCGGGGGACACCCTAGCGAGTCCGCCGGCGGAACTGGTGGCCGCCGCGGGTTCGACGGCGGCTTGGCGCGGGAGCATGCCGCGGGTGACCCAGCCCCGCTCCTCGGCCCACACCAGCATCGGCGGCAGGAACACGAGGGCCGACAGCAGCGCCACCGACACGTTCATGGCGACGATCATGCCGAAGTCCCGCAGCAGCGGCAGGGACGAGAAGGCGATGACGGCGACGCCGGCGACGGCGGTGAGGGCCGAGACGATGAACGCCCGTCCCGTGCGCCGGGCCGTCTGGTCGATCGCCTCCTGGGGGCCGTGGCCGCGGCGCCGCTCCTCGATGAACCGCAGCAGGATCAGCGACGTGAACTCGGTGCACACGGCGACGACCAGCGGCCCGCCCACCGCCGTCATGGGGCTGAGCTGGAGGTCGAAGACCCACGCCACCAGCGACGCCGCCCCCACGGCCGTGAGCACGGGCACCATCGACAGCAACGCCCGCACGACGCTGCGCAACCGCAGGGCGAGGAAGGTGAACACGAACGCCACGGCCAGGTAGGTGAGGAGGATGCGGTTGGACTCGATGTTGTCGAGCAGGCCGACACCCACCACGGCCAGTCCGGAGGGCGTGGCGCGCACGTTCTCGGGGATGGCCGAGCCGTCGTCGAGGCTGCCGGAGGCGAGCTCGTCGCGGATGGCGTCGATGTAGACGGCCCGGTGCTCCAGCGAGCCGGGCCCGGTGCGGAACACCAGGTTGAGCGCCCCGGTGTCGGGGTTGACGAGCGCCCGCTGGATGTCGGGCGGCGCCACCTCGTAGGCCCGCCGGACGTCCTCACCGGTGGGTGGCAGCGGCGTCGTGTCCGGCATCTCGATGACGAAGCTCATCGTCGTGACGATCGACGAGGCGGTCAGCAGGTCGTCGGGGTACCGGGCCATCTCCTCGGTGGCGACGTCGTGCACGAACGCCACCGTCTCGTCGCTGAACACGTCGGCGGACTCGACGAAGACGCCCATCTCGGCCGACGACCCCGTCTCGGCCTTGATGGTGTCGATGTCGCGGATCACGTCGCTGTCCTGGTCGACCCACTCCTCGGGATCGCTCTCGATCCTGAGGTCGTCCTCCACGAGGATCCCGCCGGCGAAGACGGCGCCGCTGGCGAGGGCGATCGGCAGCGCCAGGCGCACGGGGAGACGCCCGAGCCACACGACCAGCCGGGCGAGCGGGCCACGGCTGAAGTCCTTGCCCTTGGTGGGCGACCGGTACTCGCGGATGCCCAGCGTGGCCAGCGGCACCACGATGCTGGCCACACAGATGACGGCGATGCCGACGGCGAGCAGCAGCCCGAAGTCGCGGATCATCGGCACCCGGGCGAACCGCAGCGCCAGGAAGGCGAACACGGCGTCGAAGGTGACGACGAGCAGCGCCGGGCCCAGGTTGACGGACGCTTCCTGGATGGGGTGGGCCGAGCGGTCGATCACCACCTCCTCCTCGACGCGGGAGTGCATCTGGATCGCGTAGTCGATGCCCACGCCGAGCATGACCGGCAACCCGGCGATCGTGACGATGGACAGGGGGATGCCGAGGTAGCCGGCGAGGCCGAACGACCAGATCAGGCCGATGAGGATCACGCCCAAGGGGAGCAGCCGCCAACGGACGCCGAACAGCAGCACCAGGATGACGGCCATCATCGCCACGGCGATGGATCCGAGCGTGAACATGCCGCCCCGGAGGTAGTCGTTGATGTCCTTCAGCAGCACCGGGGCGCCGGTGGAGGTGACGTCGGCGCCGTCGAACGGCTCGGCCAGCGTGATCTCCTGGACACGCTCGCTGGCGGTGCCCTCCTCCTCCAGCGAGGCGTTGCCCACCAGGCGGGTGACGAGCTGCGCGTGGGTTTCGTCGGGGAAGAACGGCCGCAGCGACTTGCGGATCTCGTCCCGGTTGTCGAACAGCAGGAAGCGGACCCACTCCGGGTTGTCGAAGCTGCGTTGGCCCTCGGGGATGGCGTCGAGCCGCTCGAGCGTCGTGACCGAGTCCGCCAGGCGCACCTCCTGGGCGGCAGGATCGGGTTCGCGCTCGCGGGCGCCGAGCAGGGCCCGGCCGGCCGGGCTCTGGGTGGGGTCGCCCGAGTCGTCCACCGCCAGGTTCTCGGTGAACTGCAAGGCCGTCAGCGGGGTGACCACGGTCTCCACGCCGTCGACGGCGCGGAGCTCCTCGGCGATCTCCTCCAGGTGGGCGACGTTGTCTTGTGTGAACAGGTCGACGACGTCGCGGCCGTCGTCCATCGTGAACAGGGTGAGCATGGCCTGCCCGCCGAACAGGTCCTGGTAGGCGACGTTGTCCTGGTAGACCTGCTCGTCCTTGTTGAGGTAGGAGTCCTGGCCGGTGGCGAAGTCCAGCCGGGTGGCGCCGATCCCCAGGATCAGCGTGATCGCCAGGCCGATGGTGCCGACGATGCCGGCGCGCTTGCCGAAGTTGAGGGCCATCCAGGCCCAGACGCGTCGCATGGGCGGCGAGATCTCCCTGAGAGCGGGGGGTGGGAGCGCCTGAGGATAGCGGCCTGGGGGCTGGTCAGGCGATCCGATCGGCGCCGGCGAGGTAGGGGCGCAGCGCCTCGACGATCGCCACTGTGCCGTCGGTCTGGCGGTGGGTCTCGAGGTAGGCGGCGACGGTGCGGGCCCAGCCCATGGCCGAGCCGTTGACCGTGTGGGCCACCTCCGTCCCCTTACCCGAGCCCTCGGCCGGGCGGTAGCGGATGTTGGCGCGCCGGGCCTGGTAGTCGCCGAACCACGACACCGACGACACCTCCAGCCAGCGGTCGACGCCGGGGGCGTAGGCCTCGAGGTCCCAGGTGCGCGCCGCCGAGGCACCCAGGTCGCCGGTGCACAGGTCGACCACCCGGTAGGCCAGGCCGAGGTCGCGCAGCAGCGCCTCGCTGCGGGCGAGCACGTCCTCCTGGCCGGCGATGGCCTGCTCGCCGCCGGCCGCCACCGCCAGCAGCTCCACCTTGTCGAACTCGTGGACCCGCAGCAGGCCGCGCGTGTCCTTGCCAGCCGCCCCGGCTTCCCGCCGGAAGTTCGACGTGTAGGCCATGTAGCGGAGCGGCAGGTCGGCGCCGTCGAGGATCTCGTCGCGGTGCAGCGAGGTGAGGGGCACCTCGGAGGTGGGGATGGCCCACAGGTCGTCCCGCTCGACGTGGTAGGCCTCGTCGGCGAACTTCGGCAGGTGGCCGGTCGAGGTCATCGTCTCGGTGCGCACCAGCGTGGGCGGGCGTATCTCCTCGTAGGCGTCGGCGTTGCGGTCGAGGCCGAGCTGGATCATGGCCCGCAGCAGCCGGGCGCCCCCGCCTCGGTACATGGCGAACATCGAGCCGGAGATCTTGGCGGCCCGCTCGCCGTCGAGGATGCCGAGCTCGGCGCCGATCTTCCAGTGGGGCACCCGCTGGTGCTCGCCGTAGGCGGCGGGATCGTAGCCCTCGGTGCGCAGGACGACGTTGTCCTGCTCGCCGGCGCCGTCGGGGGCGTCGTCGCTCGGCAGGTTGGGGAGGCCCAGGAGCTCGGTGCGGATCTCGTCGGCGACCTCGGTGGCGGCCTTGGCCAACGCCTCCTCCTCGTCGCCGAGCTGGCGGCTCTCGGCCACGAGGGCATCGGCTTCGTCCCCCCGGCCCTGACCCCGCAGGCGACCCACCTCCTTGGACAGTGCCTTGATGCGGGCCCGGACCTCGTCGCGCTGGCCGACGATCCGGCGGTGCTCCGCATCCATCGCCAAGAGCTTGTCGACGGGCTCGGACGTCCCGGGCCCCCGCCGGTCGAGCGCGGCCCTGACCGCCTCGGGGTCGGTGCGGATCCGGCGGATGTCGAGCACGGACGCCGAGGCTACCGGGGGCGCGCCGGCAGGCCATTGGCCTTTCTGCCCGCGCTCACCCACACTATGACAGGTCAGCGCGGGCAGAACGCGTTTAGGGTGGCCGCCGTGGTCGATGCGCACGCCCTCGCCTCGTTCGCCGTGGCCGCGTTCGTGCTCATCGTGGTGCCCGGGCCCAGCGTCCTGTTCGTCGTGAGCCGGGGCGTGGCGCTCGGGCGGAGGGCGGCGGTCGTCACCGCCTGGGGCAACGCCGCGGGCGTCTACATGCAGGTCGTCGCCGTGGCGGTCGGCGTCGGTGCGGTCATCGAGCGCTCGGTGGTCGTGCTCAGCACGATCCGCCTCCTCGGCGCCGCCTACCTCGTGTACCTCGGGGTGCAGGCCATCCGCCACCGGCGGGCGCTGGCGACCGTGCTCGACGTCGGCGCCCACGTCGGGCGGCGCCGTCGCCTCGCCCTGCAGGGCTTCACCGTGGGCATCACCAACCCCAAGGGGATCGTGTTCTTCACCGCCATCCTGCCGCAGTTCGTCGACCCGTCCGGGGCGCCGGTGCCACTGCAGATGCTCGCCCTCGGCGCCATCGCGGTGGCCATTGCCGTCGTGTCCGACAGCTGCTGGGGGATGATGGCGGGCAGCGCCCGAGCCTGGCTGGCCCGCTCCCCCCGCCGGCTGGAGGCCCTGGGTGGCCTCGGGGGGCTGACGATGATCGGCCTCGGCGTCCGTCTGGCCGCCAGCGGCCGCCGCGACTGACCCCCTTCCCCCTTTCTGCCCGCGCTCACCCGCACTACTGAAGGTCAGCGCGGGCAGAACGCGAGAGGGTCCGGGCGCCAGCGCGGTGCGGGTAGCGTCCGGGGCGCTATGCCCGCCATCGAGGTCGACGGACTGCGCGTGACGTACGGCAACGTCGTCGCAGTCGACGACCTGTCGTTCCGGGCCAACGCCGGTGAGGTCACCTGCGTGCTCGGTCCCAACGGCGCCGGCAAGACCTCGACCATCGAGTCGCTCGAGGGCCTGCGCCGGCCGGCCGGCGGCCGGCTGTCGGTCATCGGCCTCGACCCCCGGCGCGAGCGGCGCTCGTTGGTCGAGCACATCGGGGTGATGCTGCAGGACGGCGGCATCCACCCGGGCGTGCGGTCGCGGGAGGCCCTGCGCCACGCCGCCGCCCTCTACACCGACTCGCTCCGCCCCGACGAGCTGCTCGACCGCATGGGGCTGACCGGGCTCGAGCGGCGCATGTACCGCCAGCTCTCCGGGGGCGAGCAGCGCCGGCTGGCGTTGGCGCTGGCGCTCGTGGGTCGGCCGCAGGTGGTGTTCCTCGACGAACCCACCGCCGGCGTCGATCCGGCCGGCCGCCAGATCATCCGCCAGGTCGTGGCCGACCTGCGGTCGGACGGCGCCGCCGTGGTGCTCACCACCCATGACCTCGACGAGGCTGAGCGGGTGGCCGACCGGGTGGTCATCATCGACTCGGGTCGCCTGGTGGTCGAGGGCCCGCTGGACGCGGTCATGCGGGGGCCGGGAACCGGCGAGGCCGTGCGGTTCGCGGCACCGCCCGGCATCGACACCGCAGCGCTGTCGGAGTGGCTGTACGGCACCAGCGTGGCCGAGACGGCGCCCGGCGAGTACGAGGTGGCGGCCGCCCCGACGCCCGCCACCGTGGCCGCCATCACCGCCTGGCTGGCCGAGCGCGACCTGCCGCTCGGCGACCTGCGGGCGGGCCGGCAGCGGCTCGAGGACGTGTTCCTCAGCCTGACGTCGGGCGAGCGCGCCGACGAACCCCCCGAGGACGAGCCCCCCGAGGACGAGCCTCCCGACCTCGACGTGCCGACCGAGGCGCTGGGCCTTGAACGTGCCGAGCGAGGCGACGCCGAAGGCGGCGCTCCGAGCAAGGCAAATAGCGAGCTGGAGGCATGAGAGCCCTCGCGGCGCAGCTGCGGCTGGAGCTGGCGCTGACGTTCCGCAACGCCGAGTCGCTGCTGCTCACCCTGGGCATCCCGGTGGCGGTGCTCGTGTTCTTCTCGCTGGTGGACGTGCTGCCCATCGACGGCGACGCCGTCGATTTCCTGGCACCCGGAGTCCTGGCGCTGGCGGTGCTGGCGACGGCGTTCGCCAACCTCGCCATCGCCACCGGCTTCGACCGGTCCTACGGCGTGTTGAAGCGGCTGGGCGCCACGCCGCTGGGCCGCCCCCGGCTGGTCGCCGCCAAGACGCTCGCCGTGCTGGCGGTGATCGCCGCGCAGGCGGCGGTGCTGGCCGGGGCGGCCCTGGCCCTCGGGTGGCAGCCGGACGTCGAGCCTCTGCCCCTGGCCGTGGCGGTCGTCCTGGCGGTGGTGGCGTTCACCGGTCTGGCGCTGGTGATCGCGGGACGGATGAAGGCCCTCGTGGCCCTGGCGGCCGCCAACGCCATCTTCGTGGCGCTGCTGTTGCTGTCGGGGATGGTGTTCCCCCTCGCCGAGCTGCCCTCGGCACTGCGGGGCGCCGCCCGGGCCCTGCCGTCCACCGCGCTCGCCGAGGCGTCCCGGGGCGCGCTCAGCGACGGCATCGGGATCCCCGACCGGGTCTGGGTGGTGCTCGCGGTGTGGGCGACGGCGGCGAGTGCCCTGGCCGTGGCGCTGTTTCGCTGGGAGCCCTCCGACTGAACAGCGGTTGGGCTACTGGTTCCGGCTGGGCTCCGGCGGGGCCGGGTGCTCGTCGAACTCGCGCTCGACGTCGGCCCAGGTGAGCTCGCGGGGCGGGCCGGCCTGGTCGGCCGCCCTGTCGGTGTCGGAGAACTTCGACGC
>DASQUY010000454.1:0-4188 GCA_035641055.1 Acidimicrobiales bacterium
CGCCGATCAAGCCGCTGCGGCTGTAGCCGCCCGGCGCCGGGTCCGCCGCCTGCTGGGCCCGCCACTGGGCAAGGGCGCACTGGGCCCCCAGCCCGGGCAGCGTGCTCGCCGCCCACCGGAACGCCGGGGCCGTGAGCACGAGCACCTCCAGGCCCTCGCCCGCCACGAAGCTGAGGCCGTGGGGCCGGTCCTCGAGCAGCTCGGTGGTGCCGATCCAGGTGCCCGGCCCGAGGACGCCGATGGGGCGGCCGCCGCGGCCCGCGCCCACGGTGCCGGCGACGACGCCCACCACCTGCCGTGCCCGGCTTCCCTCGCGGGCCAGGACCGTGCCCTCGGGCAGCTTCAGCCGGTCGGCGTTCACGGCCAGCGGGGTGAGCATGCGGGCCGGGTACCGGTCGAACGGAGGGATTCCCGCCAGCGCGGCCACGTTGGGGCCGCCCTGGCGGCGCCAACCTCGGTTGATCTGGGACGTGAACATGGGGCCACGATGCGCCGTGTCGGCGCTGTCGACCGCCACAGGTGACACAGCCACCCGGTGACATCGGTCATCTCCAGGGTCAGCCCGCGTTAGCCCGCATAGGTGCGCAGGACCCGCAGCGCCGCGGCCCCGTGCGGGCCGGTGGCGACGAGATCTGCCTCCTCCGGCCGGAGCCGCTGCGCCGCCACCCGGCAGAACGCCCCGGCGGGGCCGGTGATGGTCGACCTGGCGCCGCTGGACCCGTAGCGCCACGTCGCACCGTCGGGTGCGCTCAGCTCGCAGTACACGTCCCCAGCGGTGTCGCCGCCGAGCCCGAAGGCGTAGGGGAGCGTGCGGTGGGCGAGCCAGGCGATGTGCCGGAGCCGCTCGGTGTCGGGGAAGGGGATCCCCAACGGGCCCGTGATGTCGAGGCCGTGGGCCCAGTGCTCGGCGAGCCGGGTGGTCGCCAGGGTGGCCGGCCTGAGCGGCGACGCCACCCACCGCAACCGAGCATCCGGGTCGGCGCCCCTCAACGCGGCCAGCGATGCCCGGCGCGCCGTCCGCCAGCGGTCGAACACGACCGACGGTTCGGCCCGCTCGGCCTGCACCATCCATTCGGCGACATCGTCGACGCTGGCGCGTTCGCCCGCCGCAGGCCGGCCCAAGTCAGCATCGCGGACGGCGCTCGCCGTCACCGCCTCCTCGCTCTGGGCCAGGTGCAGCACGACGTCCGCCACGCTCCACCCCGCGGCCGCCGACGGCGAGCGCCAGGCGCCGTCGTCCAAGCCTTCGAGGATGGCGTCCAGCCGATCCTGCTCGGCCTGCAGGTCGTCCAAGATCGCGGTGCTCATGAATCCCCCGCGCCGCTGCTGAACGCGGCCAGCGCCGCTTGCCTCCCGGTGCGCGCCCGCTCGCCGTACCCATACGTTCCCCGCTCCCGCAGCTCGTTGGCGGCATCGACCAGCGCCCCGAGGGCGGCGAAGGCGAGCGCCCCGCCCACCGAGATGCGCCGGACGCCCACGTCCGCCAGCTCCGCCACCGTGGGACCGCCCGGAAGGACGAGCACGTTGACCGGCCGCTCGACGGCGGCAATGAGCTGGCGGATCTCGTCGAGCGCGCGCAGCCCGGGGGCGTACAGCACATCGGCGCCCGACTCCTCGAATGACCGCAGGCGGCCGATGGTGTCGTCGAGGTTGGGGCGGCCGTGCAGGTAGTTCTCGGCCCGGGCGGTGACGACGAGGTGGACCGGCCCGGCGTGGGCGGCCTCCACGGCGGCGGCGACCCGCTCCGCCGCCAGGCCGGCGTCGTAGATCGCCTGATCCGCGTGACCGGTGAAGTCCTCGATCGAGCAGCCGGCCAGCCCGGCGTCGAGCGCCAACCGGACCGTCTCGGCGACGCCTGCGGGGTCGTCGGCGAAGCAGTTCTCGAGGTCAGCGGACACTGGCCGGTCGGTGGCGGCGACCATCGTCGCAGCGTGGGCGAGCGCCTCGTCTCGGGTGACCGCGCCGTCCGGGCGTCCGAGCGTGGCCGCGAAGCCGCTGCTGGTCGTGGCCAGGGCCTCGAAGCCCAGGGAGCCGAGGATCTTGGCGGACCCCTGATCCCAGGCGTTGGGCATAAGCAGCGGCTCGTCCCTGTGGTGCAGGGAGAGGAACCGCTGGGCCTTGGCTGCCTGGACCTCGGTGGCGGTCACAGCGTGACGGTAGCCGGGTGCCGCAGGGCGGCGGGGGCCCGCGGGAGGTCGGGCACCGTCGCCTCGGCCAGCCCCGGCAGCGTCTGCACCGCCCACCGGTACGCCGGCGCGGTGAGAACGAGCACCTCCAGTCCCTCCCCGGCTACCAGGGTGACGCCGTGGGCCCGCTCCTCGCGGACCTCGGCGGCCCCGATCCAGCTGCCGGGACCCAGCAGCCCCGCCGGGCGATCGCCGTGTGTGGCCAGGAGGACCCCCGCCACCACGACGACGACCTCGCGGGCGCGCCGCCCCTGCCGGGCCACGACGGTGCCGGCGGCCAGCCGCAGGCGATCGGCGTTGACGGCGAGCGGGGTCAGCATGTTGCCGCGATAGCGGTCGAACGGCGGGATGCCCGCCAGCGCCGACAGGTCCGGGCGACGGCTGCGGCGCCGTCTCACGCCGCCTCCCGGGTTCGCGCCTCGTGCCCCACCAGGACCCGGACCTCGAGCTCTCCGGCGCCGTCGAAGCGGATGCGTGCCCCCGGTACCACGGCCCGGAGGAACCGCAACGCGCGCTCGTTGTCGGCCTGGACCCGGGCGACGATGGGGTCCAACCCGCGGCGGCGGGCGTGGGCGCCGAGCTCAGCGACCAGAGCCCGGCCGGCACCGCGTCGGAACCACGCGTCCTCGACCAGCAGAGCGGCCTCGGCGGCACCGGAACGCGACCGCGCCAGGGTGGCCGTGCCCCGCAGGTTCCCGCCGTCGTCGACGGCCACCCATGAGCGGTAGTTCGGGGTGGGCACCGCCACGCGGCGGAGCTCACGCTCGACGGTGCGGGACCCAACGCCGTGGAAGCGGCGGTGGAGGGTCTCGGGGGAGCACCGGCCGGCGAACGCCCGTAGACCTTCCAAGTCGTCGGGTCTCGCCTCTCTCACGAGCAATGGCATGTCCTGAAGCTAACTAGACCAGTCGTCATAATCAATAGACCGGTCGCCATATCTGTAAGATGGACGTGTGGCATCCGACACACGTGACCGTCTCGTCCGCACGACCAGCCGCCTGCTGCGCAAGCAGGGCTACGGCGCCACCGGCCTCAACCAGGTGGTGGCAGAGGCCGAGGCGCCCAAGGGGTCCATGTACTTCCACTTCCCGGGGGGCAAGGAGGAACTGGCCGCCGCCGCCATCGACCACTTCGCCTCCCGCGTCATGGGGCGCCTCGAGGACGGGCTCGCCGGCGCCGACACGGTGGGCGAGGCCGTGGTCGGCTTCTTCGACGAGTACATCGCCTTCTTCGAGCGCAGTGGCTTCGTGGAGGGATGCGCTGTGGCCTCGGTGGCCCTCGACGCCGCCGCCACCCACGAGGCTCTCGCCGCCGCCACCGGCCGCGCCTTCGTGAGCTGGACCGACCGGTTTGCCGAGGCCCTCGAGGCCGAGGGGCGCACCGCGGCCGAGGCGCACGGCCTGGCCACCCTGACAGTCGCCGCCATCGAGGGCGCCCTCACCATGGGCAAGGGTCAGCAGTCGACCGAGCCGCTCGCCGCCACCCGCGACGTGCTGGGCGAGCTGTTGGCGTCGCCAGTCGGCTGACGTCGGGTTCCCGCCCCGAGGCAATACGGTCCGCCGAGACCAACCTGAGGCAATACGGTCCTGCCCCCGGACCCCCGTGCCTCGAGAGTTCCGCCGCGGACGTATTGCCTCGGGATCCGGGGCGTAGGCCCGCACCCCGCGTTTTGCGAACGCATTTTCCCGCGAACGCAGGTTCGCTAGTGTGTCTCCATGACCGCGCTGCGGTGGGAGCAAGCCGACCGGCCGAGGGCGCAGGGCACGCTGTTCGACGAGCCGGTCTTCGAGCGCGAACCCGGACGGGGCGAGTTCCGGGGCATCGAGTTCCTCCACGTGCGGGCGCAGCGGATCATCAACGAGGTCAAGGGCGCACCCTTCGGCTTCCGTTACACGATCAACGCCTACCGAGGCTGCAGCCATGCGTGCACGTACTGCTACGCGCGGCCGACGCACACCTACCTCGACCTCGACGCCGGCCGCGACTTCGAGACGAAGATCGT
>DASQUY010000455.1:0-9543 GCA_035641055.1 Acidimicrobiales bacterium
TCCACAGCACGTTGGCCTCGGCGTCGGCCTGGGTGACGCCGAGGGCGTCGAGGTCGGCGAACTGCCAGGGCGTCACGTCCGCCGACGTGGCCATCCGGCGCTCGACGAACTCGGCGCACGTGGTGCAGAAGGCGCAGTCCCCGTCGTACAGGAACACCGGTCGGTCGTCGCCAGCAGCCGTCACTGACGCCCAGTCTGCCCGGAACCGGGGACGGAATTGGCTGCTCAGCAACCAGTTCCGTCCCCGGAACGGATCAGGGCCGCCGAATGGCCACCGCCGAGTAGGGCGTCGTCGGGCCGGGCGGCGTGGTGAACCGGGCGTTCGGCAGGTAGAGGCGGTTGCCGAACCTGGCCACCGTCGTGGGCACGTCGAACCGCGCGTCGGCCACCGGCGCGACGACCGTGCCGCTGCTGCCACTGCGGTCGAGCCGCACGACCGCCACCTGGTTGAGCTGGTTCTGCACGACGTGCAGCGTGTGTCCGCTCATCAGCATGCCGTCGCCGTTGGGCAGCGTCTGGCCCCCGAGGTCGACCTGCGTCGTCGCGCCGCTGGCCGGGTCGACTCGGAACAGCAGCCCGGTGTTGCTCTGGATCACCAGCAGACCGGCCCCGTCCGGCGTGCGGCTGATGCCGTTGGTGTTGAAACCCTCCTCGAAGACCAGGTCGCCGGTCAGGGGCAGGCCGACGACCTCCTCGGGGTCGGCAAGGGTCCCGCGACGGTCCAGCGGCAGCTTGTAGAGCACCGGGTTGAGGGAGTCGGTGAACCACGCCGCGTCCGGGGTGACGATCACGTCGTTGACGAAGGTTGGCGCTGACGCGAGCTGGTAGCTGGCGAGCACCTCACCGGTGGATGCGCTGACCACGCGGGCGTCGCCGGCGGCGCCGCCGGCCACGAACAGCCGCCCCCGCCCGTCGATGTCCAGCCCGACCGAGGGGGTGCCGGGACCTTCGCTGATGACCCCGCCCTCGCCCGTGACCAGGTTGGCCCGGTAGATCGAGCCGTCCGCAAGGGAGCCGAAGTAGGCGAACGGCATCGCGCGGATGGCGATCCCCTCCGGCTGGAAGCCGTCCGGCAACGAGATCGTCGTCGGGAAGACGTCAGGCCGCCCCTGGTCGACCCGCGCCGCCGCCGCACCGCCGGCCGCCGCCGCACCGCCGGCCCCCGCCGGCCCCCACGGGAGCGAGAAGGTGGCGACGAGCCCGAGCACCAGGGCCGACAGGGCAAGGCGATTTCGTTGGATCGACACGTGGACCCCCATTTCCTCAGCCAATTGCCGCCCCTTCGTCCCTATACCCGCCCGGCACCCCAACGGGTTTCACCTACCAGCGTGGAGGCCAGGTCGGGATAGGGGTCTGCGCCGTGCCGCCGGGCGCATTGCCACACGAGCGACTCCAGCAGCGTCGTGGTGTCCGACAACGACAGATCGGTGAAGAACTCGACCGCCACGTCGCCGTCGGAGATCTCCCCCAGAACGGTGTCCCCGTCGTCGTCGACAGTCCCCGAGAAGGACCCCCGTGGCTGCCCGCCATGGTCGGAGCATGCCACGCGGCGACGCTGGCCCGCATACTGTCGCCGTGGATCCGCTCGACGAGGACGTGCGCCTGGCCGTGTACCGCGCCTTCGCCGACACGGGCGGGCCGTCGAGCATCCCCGACCTGGTGGCGGACATGGGCGCCGCGGTCGAGGACGTCCGGGCCAGCCTCCGGCGGCTTGCCGACACCCGCCATGTTGTGCTCGGCAGCAGCCACGAGGTCGTCATGGCGCACCCCTTCGCCGCCGTACCGCTGGGGTTCTCCGTCATGGGCTCCCGGACGCTGTGGTGGGGCGGGTGTGCGTGGGACGCGTTCGCCATCCCCCACTTGGTGCCCGACGAACCCGAGGCACTGGTGGCGACCCGGTGCCCGGGGTGCGGCGCTCCGCACGCCTGGGTGGTGGACAGACAGGCCCCGCCGCCGGGCGAGCAGGTCGCCCACTTCCTCGTCCCCGCAGCTCACATGTGGGACGACATCCTCCACACGTGTGGCCACCAGCGGCTCTTCTGCTCGGAGCGCTGCGTTGGTGACTGGCTGCAGCGCACGGGAAACGAGCGGGGCTACGTGATGGACGTTCCCACCCTCTGGCGCCTCGCCCGGTCCTGGTACGACGGGCGGCTGGATCGCGGCTACGCCCGGCGGGACCCGCCCAGTGCCGCCAGCTACTTCCGGGAAGTCGGGCTCTCGGGCGAGTTCTGGGGGTTGTAAGCGCCGCCACGACGGCCGCCGGCCCGCCTCGAGGCGGGTCACGGCGGATCTGAGCGTCGCCGGCCCCGTTCGCCGCACCTTGGGGATCAGAGGCCGAGCAGGTCCCGCAGCTTGTCAGTACGCATCGTGAACCCACCCGGCGGCGCCGGCATGGCGTCGAAGGAGTTCAGGAGCCGTTCGAGCTGCTCCCGTCGCGTGGGGTCGGCGGCCGCCTGGCGCGGCGTGAGCCCGCCCAGCGCCGGCACCTGTTCGTCACACCAACGGCGCTCCATGTGCTCCTGGATCTCGGCGATGGCCTCGTCGGGGACGTCCGGCGCCGCCGGGAGAGCGCTGAGGTCGGGCTGCCCGCCGGCGCGGCTGGCGCCGAGGTCGCTCAGATCCACCGGCGTGCGCGTGTCCGTCACCACGGTGACGCCGCCGAGCGCCTCCCGGAGCCGGTCCAGGATGCGGTCGGCGCGCTCGCGGCTGTTGGTCGAGATCGTGAGGCGCTTGTCGTCGAGGTTCAGGCGGGCACGGACGAGAGCCTCCTTCTCGTCGAGGTCGTGGTGCTCGATCCACGACGGCCCACCGTCCGGGTCGCGGTCGTAGGCGGCGTCGAGGTGGGCGGCGAGGGCGTCGCCGTCGTCGACGGCCACGACGATCTCGCACTCGACGAGCGGCTCGCCCTCCCGGGTGACGAGCTGCGGCGGCGCCTCCAGGGCGCGCACCCACTCGGCGATCTCGTACGGGTCGCCCTCGTCGAGTAGCTCCAACAGCCCGGACTCCCGCCCCGGAGGTAGGGGGAGGACCGCGCCGACGAGCTGGTGGGTCTCGCCGTCGGGCACCGCCCGCGCGCAGATCAGCATGCCGGTACGGGCCTGCCGGGAGAACGTGCGCTCCCGGACGTTCAGCGTGTCGCCCGTGCGGAGGTCGCGCACCGTGAGCCCGGCTCCGGCGGTGACGTCCGTGACCTCGTACACGGTCCGGTCGACGGCCGCCCAGGCGGCGGCCAGCAGGGCCTCGTCGTCCGGCAGCACCGCCGAGCGATCGGCGAGGAACCGGTCGAACCAGCCGCCCTCCGTCAGCGCCAGGTCGGGGATCAGCGGGTCCTCCATCGCCTGCCCGAAGCTCTCCTCGTCGTCGTCACCCGCTCGGGCCGCGGCGAGGTCCAGCAGCATCCGCCGCGCCGCAGGGCTGCGCCGCTCGAGGTAGGCCATCGCCTTGGTGCACAGCCAGCCGACGCGGTCGGGCAGCGGCGGCGTCTCCGCGACGCCCAGATGGCACTGCTTGTACTTGCGTCCCGAGCCGCACCAGCAGCGCTCGTTGCGACCCAGGCGGCGCCCGGCAGCCCGCGTGAACGGTTCGATGGTGGCGAGGCACCGCGTGACGGACGTCGTCTGCGGGCAGCGACGCCACAGCTTGACGGCCCGGGCGGCGTCGCCCCGGTCGCTGGCGTACCAGGCCAGGCGGTCGACGGCCAGGGCGTGGTCGCCGTCCGCCTCAACGGCGAGCCGCAGGTGGTTCTCGGCGGCCTCGGGGTCGTCCGCCATCTCCGCGGACAGGGCGGCGAGGTACCGGGCGGTCGCCCGCTCATGGGGCCGCCGGGCCGCGGCGAGCAGCGCCGTCACCAGCGCATCCGCCGCCTCGGACTCCTCCGGCCAGCGATCGTCGTCGAAGAGCTGGTCGGACGCGAAGACGAGCACCTCCAGGTCGTCGAGCGCCTCGAACGCCTCGCGCAGAGGACCCGGCTCGGCGCCGTTGCCCTCGGCCAGCGCGTCGGCGAGGTCCAGCACGTCCAGCACCCCCGTGGCAAGGTCCTCGTCGTCGCCGGTTGCCGCGAACACGCGGCCCGCACGCCGCAGCCGCCGCAGGTTGGTCCACCGCGCGGGGTCGTCGGCGAAGGCGGAACCGCGCTGCTCGAGACCGCCCGCCTCACACAGCGCCGCAAGCGGCGCCCGGGCCTCCGAGAACACGGCCCGGTCCTCAGCGAGCATGCCGAACACCAGGTCCTCGGCGGCCACCGGCAGCTCGGACTCGTCGTAGGCGTGGTACGCCCGCCGCAGCGCGGCCACCAGCGCGTCGTCGACGGGCGGGGCGTCGGGGAGCGGCTCGATCTCCACGCCGCCGTCGGCGTCGACGGTGACGGCGAGCGTGGCCCCGACCGGGAAGCGTTCCAGCCACCCCTCGTCGCCGGTCCACATGACCTGTCCCGGCTCGAGCGAGACGCACTCGAGGGGCTCGCCGTCGAGGCTCGGCTCCGCGATGCGCCCGAACCCGGCGAGGTCGACCGACACCGTCAGGGCCCCGACCGCCACCTCGGCGTCGGTCAGCACGTGCGTCAGCACGATGCCTTCCCGCAGGCGGTCGACATGCCCGACGCCGTCGCCGGCCAGCACGACCAGCGGGCCGGCCTCCCAGTCCATGAGGTGGTCGATCGAGTGGCCGGCCAGGCGCGCCAGGAGGGGATCGTCCGCCCAGCCCCCGAAGCGGGCGGTGGCGAGCGCCACCAGCTTGTCCTCGTCGATGACGCCGGCCTCGGACGCGACGTCGACCATCGCCTCCTCCAGAGCTTCCGGGGCCGGCAGCGGGAGACGGCCGAGCCGGTCCCGGTAGGCCCCGCCGGGGTTGGGCTGGTCGTCGTCGCCCTCACCGTCAGCCTCGAGCGCTTCCTGGATGATCTCCGTGAGCACGAGCGTGAGCTGGTTGAGCACGGCGTCGGCGTCGAACCCGTCGGCATCAAGCCGGCAGACCGTCGGCCACAGCTCGGGCGGCTCGCCCGCCACGACTTGCGACACGACGATCCCCTTCACCAATCCCTGGGCGCTGGGCATGGGGCCGAAGCGCCGCTCGAGCAGCTCGGCCTGCTCGTCCTCGTCGGCCTCGGCCCATTCCTCGGGGTCGACGGTGTCGCCGAAGACGTAGCGGAAGCGCTCGACCTGGTCGGCAGCGGCTCGGGGGTGCGGCTGCGGAGTGTCCACTCGCGGAGACTAGGCGCCTCCCGCTGGCACCTCGCGCAGGGTCGCGGATGCACGAGTCAATCCGTTGGAGCCCCTGCTAGTCAGGCCGGCAGCGGCAATACTGAGGTCGAGGCCGCTGTTGGCGAGCGCACCGCCTCGGCACACAATTGGCCTCGGGGGGATCGATGGGATCGAAGCGCAGGTACCGGCGGGCGCTGAGCGGCGCGGTGGCCCTGGCCGTCGTGGCCGCAGGATGCTCCGGTGACGACGAACCGTCCGGCGAGTCTGGCGAGCCTGCTAGCGGTTCGAGCGGCAGCGAGTCCGCGCCCGCCGCCGCAGCGCCGTCGCCGTCGGGCGGCTGCGACGGGCCCGCGACCGGGCAGGTCGACGGCGCCGAGCGCACGATGGAGGTCCGGGGCGTGCAACGGCAGTTCCTGGTGTCGGCGCCGGCCTGGGACGAGGGAGACGAGCCCCCGCCCCTCGTCGTCGACTTCCACGGGCTGGCCGAGGGCTCCGAGGTCCACGCGGAGATGACCCAGCTCGGCCCGCTGGGCGTGGCCGAGGGCTTTGTCACCGTGTTCCCCCACGGCACGGGCGACCCGGTCGCGTGGGATGCCACGCCCGACCCCGAGGTCAACGATGACCTCGCCTTCGTGGCCGCGCTTCTGGACCGCCTCGAGCGGCAGCGGTGTGTCGACACGGCCCGGGTCTACGCCACGGGGCTGTCGAACGGGGCGATGATGACGTCGACGGTCGCGTGCACGATGGCCGACCGGTTCGCAGCGGTCGCGCCGGTCGCCGGCATCCTCCTGCCGGAGCCGTGCGCGCCGGCCCGACCGGTCCCGGTGCTCACCGTCCACGGCACGGCCGACCCGATCTTGCTGTTCAACGGGGGCCTGAACACCGATGCCCTCGACGCCGCGCTGGGTGGCGGTGACGAGTCGACGACCTCGACGACGGCCGCTGCCGACCTCGACGGCGAGGGCTACCCGGCTACCGTCAGCGACTGGGCGCGCCTGAACGGCTGCGAGGACGCCTGGCAGGACGAGCGGGTCAGTGACGAGGTGATCCGGCGGACCTTCGACTGCCCCGACGACGCCCTGGTCGAGTTCCTCATCGTCGAGGGCGGGGGCCATTCGTGGCCGTCGAGCGAGTTCAGCCGGCAAATCGAGGAGTTCGTAGGTCCGACGACGTTCGACATCGACGGAAGCCGTGAGGTGTGGGACTTCGTCAGCCAGTTCCGTCTGCCGGACCCGAGCGGCTGACGCGCGTTGCGGCCGACATCGCAGGCTCCGACCGCGCTCGGTACGGTCGGCGTGATGGCGAAGAACGATCGCGAGATCGCCAGCGTGTTCCACGACGCCACGAAGCACAGCGTCGAGAGCGTGCGCGCCGGCGGTCGGCTGCTCGATTTCGCCAACATGCCGATCCCCCTGAAGCTCTACCCGGACCTCGACCCGATCCCTCTTCCGGTCGACCTGCCGGAGCGGAATGCCCCGGCGGTCGAGGTGCTCGCCAGCCGCGGGGACGTGGCGCCCGCGACCTTGGGTGTGTCGGAGCTGGCCCGTGTGCTGTTCTTCTCGGCGGGGGTGACGCGCCGGGCGCGGATGGCCGGTGGGCGGCCCCTCTTCCTCCGGGCCGCCGCCTCGGCCGGCGCGCTCTATCCCATCGAGGTCTACGTGGTCTGCGGCGACCGGACGGGCCTGCCCGCCGGCGTATACCACTTCAGTCCGGTCGAGTTCGCCCTGCGACGGCTCCGCGACGGCGACCACCGGCCGTTCCTGGCGCGTGCCGCCGCCGACCCGGGCGTCGGCGACGCACCGATGACCCTGGTGCTCTCGGGGATCCCGTGGCGAACCACCTGGAAGTACGGGGAGCGCGGGTACCGGCACCTCTTCTGGGATTCCGGGGCCGTCCTGGCGAACGTGCTCGCCCTCAGCGACGCTGCGGGTATCACGGCGCGGGTGCTCGTCGGTTTCGTCGACGACGACGTGTCCCATCTCCTCGGTGTCGGCTCCTCACCCGAGGAGTACCCGCTGGCGATCGTGCCGCTGGCAGGCGGTCCTTCCGGAGGTCGGCTGGCCGCGGCGGCCGCTCGGCCCCCAGACATCGACCACCGCGTGCACCCGCTCTCTGCGTCGCCAAAGCGCCATGAGCGCCTGGCCGCGGTGCACCGGGCGGGCGTCTTCCACAATGCCGACGAGGTGACATCGTGGCGCGCCGCGGTGGCGCAGCTCGGAACGGCCGCGACCGCCGAGGCCCGTGCCGTGCCACCGGGTCGAGGCACCCTCGAGGACGTCATCGTGAGGAGGGGCTCCACCCGGCGGTATGCGCGCGACCCGGTCGGCGAGGATGTGCTGCGCTGGGAACTGGCGGTGGCCGCCCGCCCGGTGCCCGCAGACTTCGTCGGGGAGGGGCACACGCTGCTCGAGCACTTCCTCGCGGTCCACGCGGTCGACGGTGTCGCCCCGGGCACCTACCGCTGGGGGCGAGGCAACCTCGAGCAGATCGAGCGGGGAACGTACCGCCAGGACGTAGCCCACCTCTGCCTCGATCAGCCGCTCGGCGGCGACTGCGCCTTCGACGCCGTGCACTGCGCCGCGCTCGGCGACGTCATCGAGCGGTCCGGCGCCCGCGGCTACCGGTCGGCTCTGCTCGAAGCCGGTACCGCCATGGGCCGCCTCCAGCTCGCCTCCTACGCGCTCGGCCACGGCTCCAGCGGCATCACGTTCTACGACGACGAGGTGTCGGCGTTCTTCGGGACCAAGGCGTCCCCGCTGCTGATCACCACGGTGGGCGTGCCCGCCTACCGCCCCCGCCCGGGCAAGCGCCCGGCGGAGATGGAGCGGCTGCGGGTCCAGCCCACCTGAGCCGGCCGCGGTCGATCTAGATTGCCAACCGGGCGCGGCGGGCCCCAGGTAGGCGGAAGGAGCATCAATGCCTGAGCGCAACGGATACATCCCCGGCGTCCCCTGCTGGGTGGACACGAGTCAGCCCGACCCGGAGGCCGCGGTCGACTTCTACCGGGGCCTCTTCGGCTGGGAGTTCGAGGACGTCATGCCGCCGGGGTCGGACGGGAAGTACTTCATCGCCCGGCTGCGCGGGGGCGACGTGGCTGCGGTCGGGTCGATCCCAGAGGCCGCCCCACCGGTGGCGATGTGGAACACCTATGTCTGGGTCGAGAGCGCCGACGGTACCGCGACGAAGGTCCGCGATGCGGGCGGCGGGGTCGTGATGGAGCCGTCCGACGTCATGGAGGCCGGGCGCATGGCGGCGTTCACCGATCCCGAAGGCGCCGCGTTCTGCATCTGGCAAGCCAAGGAGCACAGGGGCGCGCAGGTCGTCAACGAGGCGGGCTCGTTGGCGTTCAACGGCCTGAACACTCGCGACGTGGCGGGCGCGAGGTCCTTCTACGGCTCGGTGTTCGGCTGGACCACGCTCGCCGTCAACGGCGCCGAGATGTGGACGCTGCCGGGCTACGGCGACTACCTCGAGCGCGACAACCCCGACCTCCGCAGGCAGATCGCTGAAGTGGGCGGGCCCGCGGGCTACGAGGACGTCGTCGCCAGCATCAATCCGATTCCGCACGACCAGCCGGAGACGCCGCCGCATTGGAGCGTGACCTTCTCGGCCGACGATCCCGACGCCACGGCGGCCAGGGCCACTGAGCTCGGCGGGAACGTGATCGTCCCGCCCCTCGACGTCCCCTGGTCCCGGCTGACGATCATCCGCGACCCGCAGGGCGCGACGTTCATCGCCAGCAAGTTCGTTCCCGAGAACAAGGACCTCGGCAGCTAGGCGAGCGACTGGCCGGGCGGCCAGACGTCGGCGCTGGCTCTCGTCGTCCGGGCGCCATGTTCCTGTAACCGGTGACCCGACCAACCCAGCCGGCCCTGGTCCCCCCGGCGCGGCATGAGAGCCTGTCGCGGTGACAGGCTCGCGACGTGAGGCACAGCGTGCGGCTGCGTCGCTGGGGCAGGCTCTCAGCAGCCGCGACCTGGGCCGGGCGGATGAGCTCCTGAGTGATGATCTCGCCCTGGACGGCGTGGGATCACTTGCGGACCTCTTTGGGCCCGGACGAGATTCATCCCGGCTGCTGGAGCTCGAGCGACGTGACGGGTGGTGGGCCGTCGATTACGAGCTCGGGGCCGATTTGTGCTCGATCAGGTTCGAGCTCAGCGAAGAAGCACCGTCACGTATCGAGCGATTACGGGTCGACCACCTGGGCCCGCCCGGTTGGTCGTGGGCTGCCATCGAGGCGCCGCTGCGGTCGCTCGACCACCCGGAGCCGGTCCTCCCTGCTCGGGTAGCGCTCGCGGTGCACGAGCGTCTCGCAACCGTGGTCGACGCCAGACGTCTCGTGGGA
>DASQUY010000456.1:0-7316 GCA_035641055.1 Acidimicrobiales bacterium
CAACCGGCTGCCGATGGTGCGCATGACGAACGTCGGCCTCCTTCCAGGCGAATCAAGCCTCGAGCAGATGATCGCGGCGACCGACGACGGGATCCTGGTCGATACGAACCGCTCCTGGTCGATCGACGACAAGCGCCTCAACTTCCAGTTCGGCTGCGAGATCGGCTGGGAGATCAAGGACGGCAAGCTCGGCCGCATGGTCCGCAACCCCACCTACACCGGCATCGGCCCGACGTTCTGGGCGTCGCTCGACGCCGTCGGCGGCCCCGACGAGTGGACCGTCTGGGGCCTGCCCAACTGCGGCAAGGGCCAGCCCATGCAGGTGGGCCACACCGGCCACCAGGCCGCCCCCTGTCGCTTCCGGAATGTCCGCGTAGGCGTCAGATAGCTCACCCGCCCGCGCGTTGCTCGTGCGCGGCGAGGACTTTGTCGAGGGCCTCGGTGAGCTGAGCCTGCTCGTCGGGGTCGAGGTGGTCGGTGAAGTGGCGGCGGATGCCGGCCAGGTACACCGGCGCCGCCTTGCGCCGTGCGGCCCGGCCCGCCGGGGTGAGCACGGCGAACCAGGCCCGGCCGTCGTCGGGGTCGCGCTCGCGGGTCACCAGCCCCTCGGCGACCAGATCGTCGACGAGGCGGCTGACGCGGGTGCGGGACAGCACCGTGCGGGCGGCCAGCTCCTGCATGCGGAGACGGCGGCCCTCGGCCGCACTGAGCTCGAGCAGGACGTCGTAGGTGGTCAGCGGGATCAGGCCCGCGCGCTGCAGCTCGGCGTCGATGGCCCGGAGCACGGCGTTCTGGGCCAGCAACAGGGTGCGCCAGGCCACCACGTCCTCCTGGTCCTCGGCCATCGCCGGCGATCCTAGCCAGTTGCGTGCAGACGCACCCAACTGGTAAGATGCGTGCGTCTGCACACAACTATCCCATCTGTCACATCCCGCCCGTGCGGGGTGTCACTCCCCATGACCGACGAGACGTCGAACGAAGGAGACGAGCATGTCCGCAACCCGAACACTGGCCGGGGTCGAGCTGCCGGCCCCCGGTGTCTGGCAGATCGATCCGGGACACGCCGAGGTGGCGTTCATCGGGCGTCACTTCATGCTCACGAAGGTCCGCGGACGCTTCACGGGCGTGGCGGGCGCTGTGACCGTGGCCGAGGAGCCGACGGACTCGTCGGTGGAGGTGACCATCGACATGACGTCGGTCTCCTCCGGCGACCAGGCACGTGACGACCACCTGCGGTCGGCCGACTTCTTCGACGTCGAGAACCACCCCACGGCGACGTTCCGGTCCACGGCGATCACGCGGTCGGGCGACACCGTCGGCACCGTCGTCGGCGACCTCACCATCAAGGGCGTCAGCCGCCCGGTCACGCTGGAGGTGGAGTACCTCGGCCACGCCCGCGACCCCTGGGGCAACGACCGCGCCGTCTTCAGCGCTCACACCACGCTCAACCGCGAGGACTGGGGTCTGACCTGGAACATGGTGCTCGAGAGCGGCGGTCTCGTGGTCTCCAAGGACATCCGGCTGGAGATCGAGTTGGAGGCCATCCGTGGTTAGCGATCGCCCTGACGATCGGCAAGCCACCTAGCAACGCCGCACAGGCTTCGACCCCGAGAGGGTCGCGCCTTACATGTGCCAGCGAGGCGCCGAAGGCGCTTCGAGCTGGCAGCTAACGGAGTGAAAGCTTCGAGACCAGGTCCGGCACCTCGCCGATCGAGGTGAGCTCGTGGAAGCCGTGCCGCTCGGCCTCCGCCTCGGGCACCCGCTCGAGCTCCCAGGTGTAGCGGTAGGGCACGTGGACGGCGCGGCCGCCCAGCTCCACTACCGGCAGGATGTCGGACCGCACCGAGTTGCCCACCATCAGGAAGCACCCCGGCGCCACGCCCGCGGCCGCCATGACCCGGCGGTAGGTGGCGGCGTCCTTCTCGGACACGATCTCGATGCGGGAGAACGTGTCGGCCAGCCCGGAGCCGGCGACCTTGGCCTCCTGGTGGAACAGGTCACCCTTGGTCACCAGGACGAGGCGGTAGCCGGCGCGGTGGAGCTGCTCGACGACCTCGCACGCGCCGTCGAGCAGCTCCACCGGGCGGGTGAGCAGCTCCTTGCCCAGCTCGAGGATGGCGGTGATCTCGCGGCTGGTGACGCGGCCGCCTGTCAGCTCGATCGCCGATTCGACCAGCGACAGCGTGTACGCCTTGGCGCCGTAGCCGTAAAGCGCCAGGTTGGCCCGCTCGGTAGCGAGCACGCGCTCGTCGATCGTGCGGGGGTCGCCGTTCACGTAGGGCGTGACGAGGGCCGTGAAGCGCTCGTGGGCGTCGACGAAGTGGCTCTCACTGTGCCAGAGCGTGTCGTCGCCGTCGAAGGCGACGACTTCGATCGGCCGGCTACCCGAATCACGGCTCGCGGGGGTCACCCGTTCACACTACGGTCCCGGCTGTGTCGGACCTCGCGGAGTTGACGGAACAGGCGACCGCCGCCTGTGAGCGGACGCTGGCGCACGTCCGGGGACGGGCCGAGGCGGTGGTGACAGCCGTGTTCGGTACCTCGTCGCTCACCCGGTTCGCCAACAGCCGCATCCACCAGAACGTCACCGAGGACTTGGCGGCGGTGACCCTCACCGTGGCGGTGGACGGCAAGGTGGCCCGGGCCCAGACGACCCGCATCGACGACGGTGGCTCGGAGGCGCTGGTCGAGCGGGCGTTGGCGGCGGCGGCTTTGCGGCCCGCCGATCCCGAGTTCCCGGGTTTCGCGCCTCCGGCGGACGCGCCGGCCGTCGACCACTGGGACGACGACACCGCCGGCGCCACTCCCGACCGGCGGGCGGAGATCGTGGCGGCCTTCGTCGAGGCGGGCGAGGGACTGGAGACCGCCGGCTACTGCTCCACCGACGCCGAGATCCACGCGCTGGCCTCGACGAGCGGGCAGCGCGCTGTGAGCCGCGCGACGACCGCCCAGCTCGACGGCATCCATCGGACCTCACCCTCGGCGGACGGCGCCGAGTCCGATCCCGCCGACGGCTACGCCCAGGCCACGTCCGTGCGGCTGGCCGACCTCGACGGCGCCGCCTGCGGGGCCCGGGCCGCCGCCAAGGCGGGGGCGGGTCGCCAGCCGGCGCTGCTCCCGCCGGGGGACTACGAGGTGGTGCTCGAGCCCCGGGCCGTGGCCGCGGCGCTGCTCTTCCCCAACTACCTGGGATTCAACGGCAAGGCCCACGCGGACGGCACCTCGTTCGTGCGCCTGGGCGAGTCCCAGTGGGATGCCGCCGTCGACATCTGGGACGACGCCACCGACCCTCGGTCCCTCGGCATCGCCTTCGACGCCGAGGGCACGCCCAAGCGCCGCCTCGACCTGGTACGCGGCGGGGTGTCGGCCGGCCTGACCCACGACCGTCGCTCCGCCCGGCTGGCCGGCGTCGACCCCACGGGGCACTCGGTCGGCTCGGAGGCGTTCGGCGGCGTCGCCACCAACCTGTTCCTGGGGGGAGGTGACCAGCCGCCCGACCAGCTCGTGGCACAGGTCGAGCGGGGCCTGCTGGTGACCGACCTCTGGTACAACCGGGTCCTCGACCCCAAGACCCAGGTGGTGACCGGGCTCACCCGCAACGGCCTGTTCCTCGTCGAGGAGGGGCGCATCGCCGGGCCGGTGCAGAACCTGCGCTACACGCAGTCGATCGTGGCCGGCTTCGGGCCCGGCAAGGTGCTGGGCCTCGGCGACGACGCCCAGCTCGTGGGCAGCGAGGGCGGCATCATGCACGTGCCGTCGGTGCGCCTGGCCTCGTGGGCGTTCACCGGCAACGCCCGGGGGTGAGCGGGGTCAGCGGGGTGTCGGGCTACGACGGCGCCTCGCGGCCCAGCACGTGACTCAGCATCTGGCCCACCTCGCGGTCGAGAGTGGCGATCTGGCCTTCCATGCGCGCTTGACCCTCAGCCACCGCGTCGAGGCGGTCGGACAACCGGTCGAGGCGGTCGGACATCCGGTCCAAGCGACCCTCGAAACGCGCCTGGCTACGTTCGACGAGGCCGACCAGCGCCAGCAGCGCGGCGCCCAGCATCGTCAAGAGCGCGACCGTCATGACGTGTCCTCTTCGTACCCCCGAGACAACCTACAGGATCGCTTACGTCAACTCTCAGTATTTTCAAGCCATTTGCAGTGTAACAGAAGAACTCTGATACTGTCCCGGCCATGGCCAAGACCGTGAACTCTTTACCCGACCTCGTGGCCGGCGACGACGGCAGGCGGCGCTGCGCTTGGGGTGGCAGCGATCCCCTGTACGTCGAGTACCACGACCACGAGTGGGGGCGGGCACAGCGCGACGAGCGGGGTCTCTTCGAGCTGTTGTGCCTCGAGGCCTTCCAGTCCGGGCTGTCGTGGCTGCTCATCCTGCGCAAGCGCCCGGGCTTCCGGGCGGCCTTTCACGGCTTCGACCCGGAGGCGGTGGCCGGCTACGGCGACGGCGACGCTGCCCGCCTGCTGGCCGACGACCGCATCGTCCGCAACCGCGCCAAGGTCGAGGCCGCCATCGCCAACGCCCGGGCGGTGGTGGCGCTGCACGAGGGCGGCGAGTCGCTGGGAGATGTCGTGTTCGCACACGCTCCCGCCGCCGATGAGCGTCCCGCCCGGCGCTACCGGGCGCTGGCCGAGATCCCCAGCTCGACGCCAGCGTCGACGGCCCTCTCCAAGGACCTGCGGGGCCGGGGGTTCCGGTTCGTGGGCCCGGTCGTCGCCTACGCCTTCATGCAGGCGGCCGGCGTCGTCGACGACCACCTCGAGGGGTGTTGGGTCTCAGAGGACGGTTAGTCACATCACGCGCTTCCCTGTCCGGGGTGCCAAGCTCTGAGCGTGAGCCAGGCCCCGTCGACCTTCAACTTCGCCGACATCTGGGAGATGGCCGCCGACGCCGTCTCCGACCGCGAGGCCCTCGTGGTCGGCGACCAGCGCCGCACCTACGCCCAGCTCGACGAGAGGGTCCGGCGGCTGGCCAATCACCTGTCCGGTCGGGGGGTCGGCCGAGGCGACCACGTGGCCCTGTACCTCGAGAACTGTGCCGAGTACCTCGAGGCCATGCTGGCGGCGTTCACGCTGCGCGCCGTGCCCATCAACGTCAACCACCGCTACGTGGCCGACGAGCTGGGCTACCTGCTCGACAACAGCGATGCCGTGGCCGTGATCACGCAGCCGTCGCTGGCGCCGACCGTCGACACGGTCGTGGGCCACCTGCCGGCGGTGCGGGTCACGCTGGTGACGGGCGACGACTACGACGCCGCCCTGGCGGCGGCGCCCGGTGAGCGGCCGGCCATCACCAGGTCCAGTGACGACCGCTACATTATCTACACCGGCGGCACGACCGGCATGCCCAAGGGCGTCGTCTGGCGGCACGTCGACGCCTTCTACGCCTGCATCGGCGGCGGCGATCCGATGCGCCTGCACGGCCCCGTGAAGCGCCCCGACGAGCTGCCGGCGCGCATCGCCGAGCAGCCCGTCTGCTTCCTGCCGGTGGCACCCATGATGCACGCCGCCGCCCAGTGGACGTCCCTCTCGTGGCTCTTCTCGGGCAACAAGGTGGTGCTGATGCCCGGTTCGCTCGACCCCGGCGCCGTGTGGCAAGCGGTGGAGCGCGAGAAGGTCAACGGTCTCACGGTGGTGGGCGACGCCGTCGCCCGGCCGCTGCTCGACGCCTGGGACCGCGCCGGTGGCTACGACGCGTCGTCGCTGTTCACGTTCTCGAACGGCGGCGCCCCCATGTCACCGGCGACCCGCGCCCGCGTGTTCGCGACGCTGCCCGACGTCTTCCTGGCCGACGGCTTCGGCTCGTCCGAGGCCGGCACCCAGGCCTCGATGCGGGTCTCGGCGAAGGACGGCCCGCCCGCCGCTGGCCCCGTGCGGTTCAACCACCCGGCCAAGCCGACGATCGTGGTGGACGCCGCCGGCGCGGAGGTCGTGGCCGGCTCGGGCGTGATCGGCCAAGTGCTGGCAGGGGGGCACCTGCCGCTCGGCTACCACAAGGATCCCGAGGCGACCGCCGCCTCCTTCGTCGAGCGCGACGGCCAGCGGTGGCTGATCACGGGGGACATGGCCACCATCGCCGCCGACGGGTCGATCGAGCTGGTGGGGCGCGGTTCGGGGACGATCAACACCGGCGGCGAGAAGGTGTTCGCCGAGGAGGTGGAGGCCGCCCTCAAGGCCCACCCGAGCGTCTACGACTGCCTCGTCGTCGGCGTGCCCGACGAGCATTGGGGGAGCGCCGTCGTGGCCGTGGTCCAGCCCGTGGCCGGCGCGGCGCCGACCCTCGACGAGCTGGTGGGCCACTGCAAGCAGCGCCTGGCGGCCTACAAGGCCCCCAAGCATCTGGTCGTCGTCGACGCCGTCGCCCGCTCGCCGTCCGGCAAGGCCGACTACCGCTGGGCGCAGGCCGCCGCCGAGAAGGGCGTCGGGAGCTGATCCACGCGGAACTTGCGGTGGTTATGGGGGCCATGACCCGCCTAACCACCGCAAGTTCAAGGGAGGTGGCAGAGGGCCCGCCACTCGCCCGTGCGGGGCCACGGGCACAGGGCACCGGCGGCGACGACCAGCCACACCAGGGCGCGGTCCAGATCGTCGCGGTCCTGCCCGCCGACCACGGCGACCACGAGGCCCCGCTTGGGATGGTCCTGCAGGACGCGCCATCCGGGGGGCACGGGCACGCCGCGCTCGGCGAGCATGCGCGCCGCCTTCGGCCCTTCGGCGTGCTCGATGCCGACCGTCGGGGGGTCGCGCCGCCGGCGCGGCGTCCACGTGCCCAGCGGGACGGTCGGGCCCCGGGCGGCCAGCAGCGAGGCCAGCGGGTTGCGTTCCACCGGCGGCGTATCCATGTCGAGTCCGGGGGTGAGGTTCAGCCAGCCCGCTCCGGCCGACGCCATCTCGGCCATGCGATCGACCACGGCGTCACGCCGCTCCTCGTGGAACTCGACGATCAGGGGCTCTCGGGCCATCGACCCCACCGTACGCATGTGGCGCCGTCTCGTCGTCGTAGGCTCGCTCGGCGTGGAGCTGCACGATGTCGTCCGGGAGGCGCTCGAACGCCAGGTGCTCGAGCACGAACCCGGCCAGGCGGCGCTCGTGCTGCGCGACGGCGTGGACGAGCTCGGCCCCGAGGCGGTGGCCGCCGAGCTGCTCGACGGCGCCGCGGTGGCCCTGCGGCGGCTGGTGGCCGAGACCGACGAGGCGCTCGAGCTCGACGAGGTGATCGAGCGCCTGTCCGTCGACGGGGCCGTGGCGGCCGACAGCGTGGACGTGCTGGCGCGGATGCTCACGCTGGCGGGGGCGACGGCCGGGGGGCTGCG
>DASQUY010000457.1:0-2765 GCA_035641055.1 Acidimicrobiales bacterium
AGCACCGCCCGCAGATCATCGGCCGCGACCTCGCCCGCCAGCCCGAGCCGCTCGGCACCCTCCCCCAGCCACCGGCCGGCCGCCTCGCCCGCTCCCGTGTAATAGTCATCCAGCGACTGGGCGACACCCGAGAGCTGGTACGCCTCCTGGCCCACCCGCAGCTTGGCGATGCTCAACACATCGCCGAGCGTGCGCCCAGGCACTCCCCGAGTTGCTCCCCACCGCACGCCCGAAACGCAGCGAAGCCCCCGTGCACACCGCCCCGGTGATCATCTGTGAATTCGCCAGGGCCGCTACTCCCTGACTCCCGGTGTGGTGGTGGCTAGCGGCGTCGATGCCGCCGTGGACGATTCCTCCGCATGCACGTTCCCGGCTCAGCCTCGTGGGGTGGGTCGGGTTCGAGGGCGGGGAGGAACCGGTCGAGGGCGAGCAGCCGTTGGGCGTCGTCGTACGCGGCGGCCGGGTTCGGGTAGGGGCCCTGGACGGTCACCCACCGGTCGAACTCGTAGGAGTCCAGGACCCCGTACCAGCGCGGCGGACCCGCGGGCGCGTCGGCGCCAAACTCGAGGACGTCGCCGGCGGCCAGCCGCTGGGGCAACACCCACCCCCGCCCGGTGCGGGGGTCGACGTCCCACAGCATCCGTGCCCAACCGCCGGGCGCCCGTGGGTCGGCCCAAAGGCTCGCCACCCACACCTGCGCGGACGCATCAGCCGGGACCGGCACCTCGATCACGACCGACGCCGGGGCCCGGAGGCGGTGACGGCCGAACCGGGACCAGTCGTACCCGCCCGGCTGCGGTCGCGCTTCGGATGCCGGTTGTGGCACCGGGGACAGAGAGGGCACGTCTCGTCGCTTGCGCATGGCGGGGCTCCCGTCGCTCGGGGTCGGGCAGCGACGCTAGGACGCGCGCTCTCTACGGTTACCCGACAGTCGTCACCGCCACCGCCGGCGTCGGCCCGGGGGAGCCTCTGCGCCCAGCAGACCGGTTGAGTCCCGGCGATTGGAGGCCCCACGGGCGCCGCATCGCGCGTACGGCACCCGGCCCCGCAGGGGCGGACACGGCACACCCGCCGCTTCGACGTGCTCTGGGCACCCCACCGCCCAGGAGTGGTGGGGTGCCCGGCTGTGCGGTTAGAGCTCGTGGTGGCAGGCGCCGCAGCGGTCGCTGGCGGCGACGTCGATGCGGAGCACGACGGGAACTCGCTGCTGTCGAAGCGGGTCTCGTCGGCACGGTCCAGGGCCAGAGCTTCGGCGCACTGATCCAGCACGGCTTCGACGGGCATGTCCCGGGCGGCCGGCGACGCGTCCCGGTGGGCGATCATCGCCTCGATGACGCAGGCCGGGCAGTACAGGTCGGCCCGGTAGAGGTAAGCCGCGATGTCGTCGACGCGCTGGTAGGGCAGGCGGCTCATGCGGCCACCTCCTGGTCGGTGTCGCCGGTGGTGGTGTGGCCGGCGCGGGTGTTGAGGTGGTCGACGGCGGCTTGGGCCCGGCTGGCGACGGTCACCAGGGCGCGGGCATCGGCCCGCAGGACGCGTAGCCAGCCGGCGAGGTAGGCGGCGTGGTCGGCGCGGGTGACGGCGGACAGTCCCAGCTGGGCGCACCACATGGCCGCGCCCAGCTCGGCCACCAGTTCTTCGGCGGCGTAGCTGTCGGAGCCGAACCGGCCGGTGAGGTCCCGGTCCAATCGGTCGGGGTGGCCGGTCCAGTGGACGTGCTCGTGGGCAAGGGTCCCTGCGTGGTGGGCCGCATTATCGAACTGGGCCAGGGTCGGGACGTGGATGGCGTCGGTCGCGGGCCGGTAGAACGAGCGGTTGCCGCCGAGGATGATCGTCGCGCCGACGGCGGCGAAGTAGGCGTCGGCCGCCGTGATTCGCTCGGGTGTGTCCCGCTCGGCCAGCCGTTCGGCGCGGCGGGCGACGATCTGGTCGGCGCCGTCGACCTGTTCGGCGGCGAACACGCTGTAGGCGCGGGCCAGCAGCCGGCGGCGCTGCCCCGCTTGCTCGTCGTCGGGTGTCGTGTCGGTGGCCTGGGGGGTGGTGGGCTTCCACAGGACGACTTGGGTGGCCTTCTCGCCCCGGCGGACCTGGGCGCCGTGGCGCTGCCAGCCGCGGTACGTGGCCCACACGCCCGCGGTCCAGCCGTGGGCGCCGGCCACCATGGCCAGCCACACCGAGTTCATGCCCCGGTAGGGGCGGCCGTCGACGCTGGTGGGTGTGCCGGCGTCGGCGAGGGCGTGCCAGGGCATCCGCCAGGTGCCGGCGCCGGCTTCGATGTCGGCGACCAGCTGGTCGGTGATCTGGGCGAACAGGTCGTTGGCGTGCATGTCGTGCCTCCGTGACTGGCGGGCGGGTTTCGCCCCTACGGGGCGCTCGGGCCCACCGGCCCCGGCGGCCGTGTCAACCCGCAGGGCTCGGCCCTGGAGCGCAGCGGAAGGGCTTGACACGGCCGCGGCGGCGGGCCACACGGCACCCACCGGCCCACCGGGCCGGTGCCACGGCACACCCACGGCACCCACCCGGGGCGGGTGTCAGCGGCGGGCGGGGAACAGGCCGCGGCCACGCTGTTCGACCACGCCGAGCCGCCTGGCACGGTCGAGGTACTTGTACGCGGTCGCGCTCGGCAGGGGGACGTGCTCGAGGAGCTGATCCAGCGCCGGCCGGTCGGGATCGGCGGTGTCGAACAGGTCGTAGAGCTCGTCGTCGCTCAACCGCGCCGCCGGGCCGGGCCCCGGCCGCACGACTACGGGCGGGTGGGGCCGCTC
>DASQUY010000458.1:0-2818 GCA_035641055.1 Acidimicrobiales bacterium
CGCGCCTCGATCGAGCGCGACCTCGAGAAGGGGCGGCCGGTGCGGCGCGCCTACCTGGTCGGCGAGCGAGGCACCAAGGGCCGCTGGTTCGTCCAACGCGGGGAGCTGGCCGCGTTCGTGGCCCGGCGGCGGATGCCGGCCGTGCGGGTCGGCTACGACCTCACCCTCACCACCGAGAAGTCCCTGGGTGTCCTGGCGCTGCTGTCCGGACCCGCCACCCGGGAAGCGGTGCTCGACGCCATCCGGGCCGGCAACGACTGGGCCATGGGCTGGCTCGAGCGCCACGCCGCCGCGGCCCGCGAGAACGACACGGTGATCCCGGTCAAGGGCTGGGCGGTCGCTTCGTTCGCGCACTACACCTCCCGGGCCCTGGACCCGTTCCCCCATCACCACAACGTGATCGCCAACACCGTGGAGGACCACACAGGGGTCCGCCGGGCGCTCGACGCCCGGGGCCTGTACCGCCACGCCCGGGCGGCCTCCGCGCTGGCCACCGCCGAGATGCGCTACCAGCTCACCCGTCGCCTCGGGGTGCGCTGGCGGCCCGCCCACCACGGCGGCTGGGAGATCGCCGGCATCCCCCCAGCGGTGCTGCGCGAGTTCTCGCGGCGCGCCAACGAGATCACCGACGCCCTGCGCGAGCTCGAAGACGCCATCGGTCGCGGCGCCACCCCCGACGAGTTCGACCACGTCAAGACCACCACCCGCCCCGACAAAACCCACGTGACGGTCGAGGACCTGCTCGCCGACTGGTGGCGACGTGCCGAGGTCCTGGGCCTCGACGCCCAGCGGCTCAGCGCCGCCACCAGCGGCCCCGTTGAGCCGCGGGCACCTGATGTCGACGCGCTGTACGCGGCGTTGGCCGCCCCCGACGGGATCTGCGCCCACCTGTCGATCTTCGACCGGGCTGACGTGCTCGCCGCCACCGTCAACCAGCCCCTCACCCCCGCCGGCCACGACAGCCAAACGCAGCCGCCGCTGATCCCCGCCCAGCGGCTCGAGGAGTTGGCCGACGGCTTCCTCGCCTCCCGCCACGTCGAACAGCTGACCCCCGGCAGCGACACCGCCCCGGCCCGGTACACGACCCGGGACATGCTCGCCGTGCAGGACCGCATCGTCGCCCGCTACCGGGCCGGCCGCCACCGGGGCGCCGCCGTCGTCGCCCGGCCCGTGGTCGACGCCGCTCTCGCTCGCCACCCCCAGCTGACCGGCGAGCAACGAGCCCTGGTTCAGGCCTTCACCGGCAGCGGGCACCGCATCCAGTGCGCCATCGGCCACCCCGGTACCGGCAAGACCACCGCCATGGCCGCCGCCCGCGACGCTTGGCAGGCCGCCGGCTGGCGGGTCCTCGGCGCCGTGGTCAAAGGCGAAGCCGCCCGCACCCTCGGCGCCAAGGCGGGCATCCCCACCGAGACCCTCGCCTGGTACCTCGCCCACCAAGACCCGCTCAGCGGCCCGCTCGACGCCCGCACCGTCCTCGTCGTCGACGAGGCCTCCACCGTCTCCGACCGCGACCTCGACCGGCTCGGCTGGCTCACCGACCAGACCGGCGCCACCTTGCGGCTCATCGGCGATCCCGCCCAACACGGCGCCATCGAGGCCGGGGGCATGGTGCGCGTGCTATGCGAACACCACCCCCACGACACCCCCCGGCTCGCCCGCACCCACCGGCTCCAAGACCCCCACGACCGGGCCGCGGCCGATCTCCTCCGGGCCGGCGACATCGCCGGCGCCCTCGCCCACCTGGACGCCGCCGGGCACCTCCACATCGTCGAAAACGAGATCGACGCCTACACCCAGGTGCTCGCCCGCTGGTGGCACGCGCATCGCGACCACCAGGACCACCCCATGGTCAGCGGCCGCCACGAGGTCCGCCGGGCCCTCAACCGGCTCGCCCACCAGCTGCGCCGCGCCGCCGGCGAGATCGGCACCGACGAACTCGCCGCCGTCGAAGACCGCCGCTACAGCGTTGGCGACCGCGTCATCGCCCGCATCCCCGACCGGCACCTCCACCCACCCGGACGGCCCCACGCCTACATCCGCAACGGCGCCACCGGCACCATCACCGCCTTTACCAAGGGCGACCAGCCCGACCAGGACCGCGTCACCGTCGACTTCGACGCCCTCGGCACCATCGAGCTGCCTCGGGCGTTCTTCGACGAACACGACATCGACAGCCGCGGCCACCGCCGCGTCGGCATCGACCACGCCTACGCCGTCACCAGCTACGCCGTTACCGGCGCCGACCACCCCACCTCCACCAGCCGGATCGACCCGAACGCCAGCCGGGCCGAAACCTACGTGGACATCACCCGCGGGCGCAGCGCCAACCACCTCTACCTCACCCGCCAGCGGGATGACCTCGACGGCGAGCACCTCCCCCGCGTCCCCCCCGACCCCCTCGACCAGGCCATCACCGAACGACTCGTCGCCTCACAGGGCGAACGCACCGCCTGGGAACTCCGCGACGACCAGTGTCAACACAGCGCCGACCGCGCCGAGCCCGCACTGACCCTTTGAACCAGACACCAGGACCCCGACGGGGAGGCACCCCACCGCCAGCGGTGGGCTGTCCCCCGACCGACCGGCGACCCTCCAAGCTGCATCCACCGATCACCTCCGCCCCTCACGGGTTCGTCCCCCGGGCCGACCGGTCCCCGTCGCCCGCGTCCCCCGACCTCCACACCTCTCCTCGTTCGCCATCCCCCGTCCCCCGGCGACCGCCACGGGTGTGGGCGGCCATCGGGATCTGCCCGGAGGCGGCCAACAGACGCTGCCCGCTCACGGCCACCTCGTCACGCAGCGTGCTGGCAGCGGG
>DASQUY010000459.1:0-2371 GCA_035641055.1 Acidimicrobiales bacterium
CTCCGGCGCAGAACACGCGGCCCCGGTTGGTGAGCACGACCACCCGCACGCCGGGATCGGCGTCGGCGGCGTCCAGCACCTCGGTCAGCTCGCCGACGAGCCGGGCGCTGAGGGCGTTGCGGTTGGCCTCGTCCGCCAGGGCGACGGTGAGCACCCAGCCCCGGCGCTCGGTCTCGACGACGCTCACCAGGCACCTCCCCGTCCGGTGCCGAGGCAATAGCAGACGTTCCTCGGAACTCGAGGCAATAGCGAACGGTTTCCGTTAGGCATTGCCTCGGGCTTCCGGTGGCGTCCGTTATTGCCTCGAGTCGATGGGGGGAGGGCGGGGCTCATGGGCTGCTCCTCGCGAAGCGGGTGCCGGGCGCGGGTGGGTCGGTTGGGGGGCCGGCGAACACCTGCGCCTTGGTGAGCCAGTCGAGGGCGGCCTCACCGGTCACCCGGAGGGCCGTGTCGTCGACGTGTCGGCGCTGGGTGACGACCATGCAGAAGTCCAGCGCCGGTCCGGTCACCGTGGCGGACTCCCCCTCGGGCCCGAAGGACCACCCCTCGCCGGCCGGTCCCGTCACCTCGATGCGCACGTCGCCGGGCGGCGGCTCCAGCCCCCGGTTGGCGTACGTCCATCCCCGGGTGATCACCCCCAGCCGCGCGATGTGGCGCAGCCGGTCGGTGGCGGGCCGCTCGACGCCCAGCGCGTCCACGATGTCCTGACCGTGGGCCCAGCACTCCATGAGCCGGGCCGTGAGGAACGACTTGGCGCCCATCGACGGGCCGTACCAGGCCACCCGGTCCCGCTCGCCGAGCCCGGCGGCTGCCTCGGCCAGGCGCCGGCGACCGGCCCGCCAGGCCGCCAGCAGCTCCGGGCGCGACAGGTCGCGGTGGAGCGTCAACCCGTCGATGCCGTCGCCACCCCCCGCCGCACCGGCCCCGAGCAGCTCGTCGACCGACGCTCTGAACGCCTCCGGGTCGGTGATCGCCAGCGCCGCGGCCCCGTCGTAGTACGTCAGGTGCCCGATCTGGTCGGCGACCGTCCAGCCGGGGCTGGGCGTCGCCCGCCGCCAGGCGGCGTCATCGAGGCCGGCGACGACGCCGTCGAGAGCCTCCTGCTCGGCCGCCAGGTCGGCGGCGATGTGGCGGAGATCCGTCATGCGGCTCCTTCCTCGGCGTCCCGAGCCGAGGCCTCCAGGCCCCGCAGCACGAGGTCGACCACCTCGTCGGCCGCCTGCTTCGGCGAGGACCCGAGAACGGGCATCACCTCCGGCCGGGCGAAGAACCGGCCGAGGCCCCCGAGCACCCGGGCCACCGCCCCGGTGTCGATGGCGGGGATGTCGCCGCGCTCGACCGCCAGGTCGAGCAGTGTCCGGGTCACCGCGAACACGTACTCGTTGTGCCCATCCTCGAGCTGCCGGGCGGCCGGCATCGCCGCCAGGTCGCGGGCGAAGGCGCCGCTCCAGCCGCTCACGGCGACGGTCGCGGCCCGGAGGTACGCCCGCACGCCGTCCAGTGGCGCGAGGTCGGCGCCGATCGCCTCGCGGGCGGTCCGGCCGATCCGCCACAGGGCGCGGTCGACGACCATGAGCACCAGCTCGTCTCGGCTGGGCGCCAGCGCGTACAGCGTGCGCAGCGAGCAGTTGAGCCGGGCCGCCAGCTCGGCCATCGTCAGCCCGGCGAAGCCGTCGGCGATCAGGCGCTCCATCTCGTCGAGAAGCTCGCGCTGGCGGTCGGTGAGCCGGCGCTCGCGCTCCCGGTCGAGCACCGGTCGCGGCCGAGGCACCGCCCGCAGGCGGCGCTGCGTCTCGTCGAGGACGGGGGTCGGCGCGGCCGCGGTCATGACAGCAACGCCACCGGCACGTCGACGACGCGGGCGCGCAGCCACTCCCCCAGGCTCTTGGCTTGGGCGTCCTGGCGGGTGGAGGCCGCCACGCCCTCCTGCAGCAGGCCGTGGATCACGAAGTTCAGCGCCCGCAGGTTGCCGAGCCGGTAGCGGTCGACCTCGAAGCGCCGCGTCTCCGGGAGCAAGTCGCGCAGGCGGTCGGTCGTCAGGAACCGATCGAGCCACGCCCAGGCCTCGTCGCTGCGGGCGAAGACGCCCAGGTTGGCGTTGCCGCCCTTGTCGCCCGAACGGGTACCGACCACCCGCCCGAGGGGCGCGTGCACCGTGGCCCCCCGCGGCCCGGCCGCGGTGGGGCCCGCGGCCGACACGATCGCCCGGGATCCCACCCGGCGGGCTGTGCCCACCGCCGGCGCCACCGACTCGACGACCGTGCGGTCGCCGCCCAGGACCACCACGTGCTGTGGCACGAGCTCGGCCGGCACGAGCGCCGGGTGGTAGACGCCGTAGGGGCGGGCCTCGCGGGGTCCCCCGCCGACGCCG
>DASQUY010000460.1:0-9599 GCA_035641055.1 Acidimicrobiales bacterium
CCCGCCGATGGTCGTGCGCGCCCTGCTGTACCGCTACCGGTTCACCACCGGACCCGAGCGGCGCGCCACCGGCGCCTGGTGGACGCGCACCGAGGTCGGCGTCTACCTGCCGCCGGTCACCATGCCTACCCCGGCGTCGTCCGGACGAACAGATGCCAGCCCATCCACGCCCAGCCGAGCAACAGGATCCAGCGAACCGCCGGCGCCCGGCGCACGAGGCGGGTGACCGTCTGCCCCAAGGTGGCCGGCCGGGGAGGGTGGCGGCGCGCCCAGGCCTCGGTGGCCAGCATCGCCGCCGCCAGCACGGCGTAGGCGGCGAGCAGCGCGACGGCCATCCCTCAGCGCCTCATGAGGTACACGCCGAGGGCCAACCACCCGCCGAACCCAGCGGCCCGGCCCACCCGCCACTCGACGTGGCCGTAGATCCAGCTCAGGGTCGGATAGTCGCTGCGGGCGCCCCCGAAGCCGGCGAAGTAGGCGAAGAGCTGGACCCCCGCCAGGGCCGGGACCAGCACGAGCCACGGCCAGCCAGCCCGCCCAACCGCATTCTGCCCGCGCTGGCCGTCACCATGGCCGGTGAGCGCGGGCAGAAACCGGCGGGCGGCGGCCCCGGCACCAAGCACGACCACAACCGTCGCCGCGACCACCGCTCGGGTCGGCCACGTGAACGGGCGAAGGCCGGTGACCACCCAGGCGTAGGCGCCGGCGGCGACCGCCAGGGCCGCCGGGACGAGGCCTCGGCCCGGCGTCCGCGGGTCCGGTGCCCGGCGGGGCGACGTGACACCAGGACCTCGGCCTCCGGTCACGCCCCGCCCCCGGGCTCGGGGGCTGACTCCTCGAGCTCGAGGCCGCGGGTCTCGGGCAGGAAGAGGACCAGGCCGGCGCTGAGGGCGGCGGGCACGCCGACGATCGCCAGCGCCGCGGCGAAGCCGTCGAACACGTCCGCCATGATGCCGACCACGAGCAGGCCCGTGGTGGCTCCGACGACGCCGGCCACCGCCAGCCACCCGGCCACCGTCGCCCGGACGGACGTGGGGAACAGCTCGGCGGACAGGGCGAAGGCGGGGGTCCCGTAGGCGGCGCCGAAGCCCAGGCCGAGCAGGTAGCCAACGGCTAGCGCGGCAACCGACCCCGAGTAGGCGAGGATGCCGGCGGCGGCCAGCGCCACCAGCGCCACCGCCCCCGTCGGGCGCCGGCCGACCCGATCTGCGAAGTACCGGCCCACGACCAGCCCGACCAGGCCGATAGGGGCGACGGCGACGATCAGGCCCGCGGTGAAGGCCGACGATGTGCCGAGCACGTTCTCGGCGTAGACGAACAGCAGCGTGTTCGCCGGGGCGGTGATCAGCCCGGTGGTGAAGGCCAGCGCGGCGAGGACGACGAGGTGGCGGCGCCGCTCCCGGGGCAGCGCGCCCAGGGTCGGGATCGTCGGGAGCTCCGTGGCCCCGGTCGGTCCCGGCGGGTCGTCGCCCTGCCGACCGTCGTCGGGGTGGAGCCGAGCGAAGCGCGAGGTCTCGGTCACCCACCGCTGCGCCAGCAGCACGGCCGCCAGCGGGATCACGGCGAGGCCCACCACGACCCGGAAGCCGGGCCCGCCCAGCGCCGCCCGGAGGAGGGCCACCAGCCCAGAGCCCAGGCCGAAGGCGCCGGCCAGGAGCGCCAGCGCCTTGGCGCGGTTGGCCTTGTCCGTGTGCTCGGCGGCGAGCACCTCGCCGACGGTGTTGCTCGCCGTCAGCAGGGGCCGGGCCAGGGCGAAGGCGGCCACGAACCACCAGAACCCGGGACTGCCGGCGGCCGCCACCGTGAGGACCAGCCCCCCGGTGACCCACGCCAGCACCGACCGGCGGCGTCCCCACCGGTCGGCGGCCAGAGCCAGGGGCAGGGCGGCGAGGGAGGCGATCCGGATCGCCGCCAGGCCGCCGCCGAGCACGGTGCCGGGGAGCCCCGCCTGCTCGGCGACGGACTCACCCGTCCCGGGGTCGCCGAAGTGCTCGGCCACGTCCGCCAGCGCCGCCGTCGGGCTGAACTGGGCGAACCCGTTGGCCGCGATGAGCAGGGCGACCCCCAGCAAGGGCCGGTCCAACCAGCCGTGCAGCCGGAGAGCGGCGGCTGCCTCGTGGCGGGGATCGGGTGGCGGCACGAGCGATATCATTCCCGCGCCGTGGCCGAGCAGACACCCATCCCCGACGACGAGCGGCCCGTCCCGGAGGAGGACGAGACGCTCCGTCCTGGCGCCCCGGTGCCGGACGACGAGCGCCCCGTCCCGGCCGCCGACGACGAGCTCGAGGCCCCCTGACCGTCGGGGGTCACCCCAGCAGGCGGACCCCGCCCGTCGCCGCCGCCGCCCCGGCCACGATCACGACGAACGGCGCCCGGCGCCACGTGAGGGCCAGCGCCACGACCAGGCCGACGGCGCGGGCGTCGAGCACCCATCGGCGGTCCCCGGCGAACGTGTTGACGACCACGAGCGCCGGCAGCAGGGCCGCCGGCAGCAGCCCGGCCAGGCGCAGCGCCGTGCCCCCCGAGGCCCGGGGCCCGAGCACCAACAGGCCCGCGGCCTTGAGGGCGTAGGCCGCCACGCCGAGGCCCAACAGGGCGGCCCAACTCATGCCCGTGCCCCCTCCCGGGCGCGGCTGGGAGCGAACAGCAGGGCCGGCAGCACCGCGCTCGCCGCCGCCACGATCGGGACGCCGGCGGGCGCCAGCGGGATGAGCACCAGGGCGATGACCGCACCGGCGCCGGCGGCCACCCGGCCCGCCCGGGTGCGGAGGTGCGGCACCAGCAGCGCCACGAAGCCGGCCGGGAAGGCGGCATCCAGCCCGAACGCCTCGGGATCGCCGATGGCGTCGCCGGCGACGGCGCCGGCGAGCGTGCCGAGGTTCCAGCAGACGAACACGGCGATGCCGGTGACCCAGAACGCCTGCTCCCGGGCCCGCCGGCCGGACTGGGCGGTGGACATGGCCGTCGACTCGTCGATGACGAGCTGGGCAGCGAGGAGGCGCCGGCCCAGGCGCCGGTGGGCGAGCGTCGGCGCCAGCGCCACCCCGTAGGCGGCGTTGCGGGCCGCCAGCAGCATCGCCGAGCCGAGGGCCGAGGCCAGCGTCCCGCCGGTGGCCAGCACGCTCACGACGGCGAACTGGCTCGCACCGGTGAACACGGCCAGCGACATGACGCACGCCTGCGGTACCGACAACCCGGCGGTGGTGGCCAGCACCCCGAACGACACGCCGAAGGCGCCAACCGCCGCCCCCAGCACCCAGGCGTCGCGACGGACCTTGGTGGCGAGGACCTCGGGGGGAGACGAGTCCATAGCGCCAGTGTCGCTCCGCCGGCCGGGGGTGGTCGAGCCGATTCGGTCCACCCGAGCGAACGCTTCGCGAACACCCCCACTTCGTACGGTCCCGGTGGCCAGCTGAGCCGCGATCTCACGCCCGGCGAACGCTTTGCGAACGGTGCAATTCGTACGGTCCCGCTCTCGGACACACGAAAGGGAGATTCGACGACGTGGCAACCACCGAAATGGCTCAGCCGGCTCTGGACGCGCTCGAAGAGGGGTTGCGTGGCCAACTCGTCCGCCCCGACAGCCGGGGCTACGAGGCGGCACGCGCGGTCTTCAACGGCATGATCGACCGGCGCCCGGGCGCCATCGCCCGGTGCGGCGACGTGGCGGACGTGCTCACGGCGGTCCGGGTGGCGCGCGAGCACGACCTGCTGGTCTCGGTGCGCGGTGGCGGGCACAACGCCGCCGGCCTGGGCGTGTGCGACGGCGGGCTCGTTATCGACCTGTCCGCCCTGCGGAGCGTGCGGGTCGATCCGACGGATCGCACCGTCCAGGTCGACGGCGGGTGCACCTGGGGTGACGTCGACCACGCCACGCACGCCTTCGGGCTCGCGACACCCTCGGGCATCGTCTCGACGACGGGGGTGGGTGGGCTGACGCTCGGCGGCGGGCTCGGCCACCTGACCCGGCGTCACGGGCTCACCATCGACAACCTGCTGGCGGCCGACGTCGTGCTAGCCGACGGCAGCTTCGTGACCGCCTCCGCGGACGAGCATCCGGACCTGTACTGGGCCCTACGCGGGGGCGGCGGGAACTTCGGTGTGGTCACCTCGTTCCGGTTCCGGTGCCACCCGGTGAGCACCGTGATCGCCGGCCCGGTGTTCTACGACCTCGCCGACGGCGGCGAGGTGCTTCGCTGGTACCGGGACTTCCTCCCGTCCGCCTCCCGGGACCTGAACGGGTTCCTCCTGTTCGGTGCGGTGCCCCCGGCACCGCCGTTCCCCGAGCACCTGCACGGCCGCAAGGTCTGCGGCGTGATGTGGATGTACACGGGGCCGCCGCAGTCCGCCGACGACGTGCTGGCGCCGGTGCGGGCGTTCGGGTCACCGCTCATGGACGGCCTTCACGAGGCGCCCTACCCCGCCGTGCAGTCCGCCTTCGATCCCCTGTACCCGCCCGGGCTGCAGTGGTACTGGCGGGCCGACTTCTTCTCGGAGATCGGCGACGGCGCCATCGCCGCGCACGAGAAGTTCGGCGAGGTGCCCACCCCACTCTCGACGATGCACCTGTACCCCATCGACGGGACGGTGCACGACGTGGGGGCAGACGAGACCGCGTTCGCCTACCGGGACGCCACCTGGGCGGGCGTCATCGTCGGGGTCGACCCCGACCCGGCCAAGGCCGACACGCTGCGCGACTGGGCGGTGGGCTACTGGGACGCCCTCCACCCGCACTCGGCCGGCGGGGCCTACGTCAACTTCATGATGGACGAGGGCCACGACCGGGTGCAGGCCACCTACCGGCACAACTACGAGCGGTTGGCCCAGGTGAAGGCGGCCTACGACCCGACCAACTTCTTCCGCGTGAACCAGAACATCCCTCCCGCCACCGGCTGACCGGTGGGAACGCGGCGGGCAACCAGAAAGGGAGCAGACATGAGAGGCAAGCGAGCAATCTTGGCGGGCCTGGTGGCTTCGGCGGGCCTGCTGGCATCGGGCACGATCGCCGGTGCGGCGAGCCCGTGGGAACACGAGGACGTGTTCGGGCAGGGCCTGGGCGGCCCGACGGTGGCGCCGGGCGGGGCGAAGATCCTGCGCACCGGCGACGGCGTGAGCGCGTCGGTGTCGATGGCGACCCCCGAACCCGGGAGCTACGCCTATCCGGTGGGCCCCACCGCCAGCGGTGTCCCCGGTCATCCCGAGGCATTCAGCCTGTGGGTGTTCGTCTTCTTCAACCCCGAGGAATGTGACGGGGACTGCGATGCCCCTGACGTGATGACCAACCCTGCTGTCGTGGCAGGCGCCTTCAACGCGGCCGGCCACCTCGTGGGCGGGCCCAACCTCACGCTCACCGGGCACGTCAACCCCGGAACCCCGACCTTCGGCGGGGCGATGGCCGAGACGGTCGGCCAAGCGCTGAGCCAGGGGTTCGAGATCGCCGATGCGGAGATCCACGTCGCGGTGGCGCCGCACGGTGCCCTGGATCCCGAGCTCCTGCCTGCGCAGTTCACCACCCCGACGGGCGATCCGAGCTTCTGGTGGATAGCCCTGTTCCAGTGACGACCCGGCCCGAGCCGAACGGTGCGCGTCACCGTTCGGCTCGGGGCATGGGCCGACGCGAGTTCCTCGTGGGCACGGGCACCGCGGCCGTCACCGGCTGGACGGTGACCCGAGCCGGTGCGGCGCTGGCGGGGACCGGCCGGCGGTCCGCGCCGGTCGACGACTTCGACGCCGACGTGCCCACCGCCTGGTTCGACCTGTCGCTCGACCTGGTCCGGACGACGGCCGGGTACAGCCCACCCGTGGCGTCGCGAGCCTTCGGGTACACCGGCGTCGCCCTGTACGAGGCGCTGGTGCCCGGCATGGACGGGTACCGCCCGCTCGCCGGCCTGCTGGCCGGTCTCCCCCGGCCCCGCACCGCCGGCCGCAACGCTGCCTACCACTGGGCCACGGTGGCCAACGCCACCCTGGCGGCCATGTTCCGCCACCTGTTCCCCACGGCACCCACCGACCAGAGGTCCGCCATCGACGCCCTCGAGTCGTCGTTCGCCGACCGCGACCGGCCCGGCCTGCCCCCCGGCGTGTTCGGGCGTTCGGCCCGCCGCGGCCAGGACGTCGCCGCCGCCATCTTCGACTGGTCGAAGGGAGACGGCGGTCACGACGGCTACCTGCGCAACTTCCCGCCGTATGACCCTCCCATCGGCCCCGGCCTGTGGGAGCCCACCCCACCCGACTTCCTCCCGGCGCTGCAACCGCACTGGGGCGCCAACCGCTGTCTCGCCATTCCGGCCGGGGACGCCTGCCCACCCGGCGACCATCCCCCGTACTCCGAGGACCCGGGGTCCGCCTTCCACAACGAGGCGATCGAGGCCTACGAGGCGGTCAACGACCTGACGCCCGAGCAGGAAGCTATCGCCCGGTTCTGGTCCGATGACCCCGGAACCACCCCCACCCCACCGGGACACTCGATCTCGATCACCACCCAGGTACTCCGGGACGAAGACGCCAGCCTGGCGCTCGCTGCCGAAACCTACGCCAGGGTCGGGATGGCCGTGTGTGACGCCTTCATCGCTTGCTGGTACCAGAAGTACGTCTACAACCTGCTCCGACCGGTGACCTACATCCGCCGGCACATCGATCCCGAGTGGGCGCCACCCCTCGTGACGCCGCCTTTCCCCGAGTACACCTCGGGACACTCGGTGCAATCCGGAGCCGCGTTCCAGGTGCTCACCGACCTCTTCGGCGACCGGTACGCCTTCGTCGACCACACCCACGACGACCGCGGCCTGGCCCCGCGCCGCTTCGGATCCTTCCTCGAGGCGGCCGACGAGGCGGCGATCTCCCGGCTCTACGGCGGAATCCACTTCAACGCCGCCATCGTCAACGGCCTCACCCAAGGCAGGTGCGTCGGTCGCGAAGTGAGCGCACTGCCGCTGCGGTCATGAGACCGGCTCTCATGCCTTCCATCCGGACGCCGTGGACGCGCTTCCTGGCGGCCGTGGGCACCGCGGCCTTGGTGGTTGTCGCGCTCGGTGCCTGCGGCGGATCCGGTAGCGGCGGATCACGCTCTGCCCCATCCCGAGCTCGCGACCCGCAACCTCCATTTGCCGTGGGATCCGAAACGGTAACCCTCGTCGACCCGACCAGGAACACGCCCGCCTGGGGTGACGTGGCCGCAGCAGCCAGTCGCACGATCGAGACCCTCGTCTTGTATCCCGCCCGCGGCGAGCCGGGCGGTGCGTCCGTCCCCGGCGCACCCCCGCAGACCGAGGGCCCATACCCTGTGGTCGTCTTCCTCCACGGCGCGGGCACGACCGGCGAGGATTACCGGAAGGCGGTGGAGCCCTGGGCAGAAGCGGGCTACGTCGTCGTGGCTCCAACCGCGCCGCTCGGCGGCCTCGGGCTCCAAGAGCGCGCCGTGGCGCGCATCACCGACGCCGCGAACCATCCCGCCGACGTGCGCTTCGCGCTCGCCGAGCTCCCCGACGCGATGGATCCCGCCATCCGTGCCGTCGCGAACCTCAATCGCGTCGCGATCGTCGGCAAGTCACTGGGAGCCTCGACGGCGCTGGAGGTCACGTTCGATCCCTGCTGCACAAATGACGCGATTCGCGGAGTGGTGGCGATGGCGGGCGTGCTATCTCCGCTCATCGGGACCGGCAACGCTGTCCCGACGCTGGTGGTGCACGGCGACGCCGACGAAATCGTCCCGTATAGCGACGGCCGGGCGAATTTCGATGGCGCACCCGAGCCGAAGTACTTCCTCAGGCTCTTGGGCACCACGCATGCCCCGACCCTCGCCGTGGACCCCGCCGGGCCGACCGACGACGCCGTGGTGGCGACAATGATCGACTTCTTCGACCGCTTCCTCAAGTCCGACCAGGACGCGCTCGATCGCATGTCGCAGCACGGAAACGTGACCGGGGTCGCGCAACTCGAGTCGTCACCCCTCAGGGAGCGCCCGGCGAAACGCTAAGCGATGTCAACCTGAGACCGGCCCCGGGCCAGGTCACACCGGGCGGCCCGGCGGCGCGGCTGCGGCCAGGACCTCGTCGGCGGCGGTCAGGTCGGCCGGGTTGCAGCCGACCGCCTCCGCCCGCAGGGGCGCCAGCAGCGCGGCGGCCTCGTCGCCCCGCGCCGCCTCGACCCATCGCCGCGCCAGGTCGGTCACCGCCCGAAGTTCGAGCGCCCGGCTGCCTTGTTCCCGGGCGATCGTCGCTGCCCGCTCGAGCATGGCCTCGCCCTCGGGGCCAGGGTGGAGCCCGGCATCGAGCCGCCACAGCTCGGCCAGCCACCAGCGGTCACCGTGCGCCTCCGCAAGTGACCGGGCCCCCGCCAGCACGCGCGAGGCCTCGGCGGGACGGCCGCTGTCGATCAGCACTTCGGCCAGCAGGGAGAGGTAGAAGGGCAGCCGCGCCTCGGCGTGCAGTGTCCGCAGCCGGTCAATCCCCTGGCGGATGAGAGCCTCGCCTCTGGCGCCGCCGGTGACCCAGCCGTCCAGGATGCGGCACCAATCGCCGTAGTAGACGAAGCCGTAGCGGTCGCAAAGGGCCCGCACCGAAGTCGCCAGCTCGGCGGTGCGTTTCCTGTCACCATGCAGGTAATGCGTGATGGCGCGGTACGCTCGAGCGACCACCTGGCTGTAGGGATGCTCGAGCTCGTCGGCGAGCGCCAGCGCGGCATCGGCGCTGGCGGCCGCGTCCCCACTGCGGCCAACCAGCCAGAGGGCGTGAGCGCCCCATGCGAGCACCATCAGCCGGACGCGGAACGCGAACAGCCACACCTCGTCATCGCCCGACAGCTCCTCGGCCCGCCGGAAGTGGTCCAATGCCTCGGCGGGGCGGCCCAGGTTGGTCAGCGAGCCGGCCCTGGCCATATGGACCTGACCGACCAGATCCGGGTGGCCGGCGATCCGGGACACAAGGTCCTCGGCCAAGGTCGCCGAGTCGTTGACCCGGCCCCGCACGATCAGGTGCCCGAACAGCGCCACCCGGCTGCGAAGCTCCGCCTCGGTCTCGCCGAGCCGCTCGCTTAGCGCCACGGCACGCTCCATGCTGTCGCCCACTTCGGTCGACGAGTAACCCTGCACGGCGTTGAGCGGTCCCATCATCGCCTGCCGCAACGCGAGCTCCTGGCGGTCGCGCTCGACACCCGGATCGAGGTCGCCGAGCAGCCTCAACGCACAGCCGTAGTGGCGGACGGCGTCTTCGACGGCGAAGACCTCGGTCGCCGCCTCGGCGGCCAGCGTGTAGTAGCGGACTGCTCGATCGGGCTGGCCACCGCGCTCCCGTTGCTCGGCGATCTGCGCCGCCGCCGGCGTCGGGTGATCGGCGTGCAGCCGTTCGAGGGCGTCGGCGATGCGGCGGTGGAGCCGATACCGGTGCGGGGGGCTGATCCGCTCGTATGCGGCGTCACGGAGCAGGTCGTGGGCGAAGTCATAGGTGGTTCCCGAGCGCTCCCGCAGCAGCCGCCGCCGCCACAGCTCGTCCACCGCGCCCACCAACGTGTCGTCGCTGACCTCACCCGCGGCCTCCAGGAGCTCCAGGGAGAAGTCCCGCCCGATGGCGGCGGCGACCCCGGCCAGCTTCTGCGCCTCCGGG
>DASQUY010000461.1:0-3501 GCA_035641055.1 Acidimicrobiales bacterium
GTGGCCAAGCTGCGGGCCGCCCGCCTGCTCTGGCACCGGGTCGTCTCGCAGTTCGACCCCAAGGATCCCCGCTCGGCGATGCTGCGCACCCACTGCCAGACGAGCGGCGTGTCGCTCACCGAGCAGGACCCCTACAACAACATCGTGCGCACCGCCGTCGAGGCCCTGGCGGCCGTGCTGGGCGGCACGCAGAGCCTGCACACGAACAGCTTCGACGAGGCGCTGGCGCTGCCGAGCGACTTCTCGGCCCGCATCGCCCGCAACACCCAGCTCGTCCTCGCCGAGGAGACCGGCATCCCCAAGGTGGTCGACCCGCTGGCCGGCAGCTACTACGTCGAGTCGTTGACCCAGCGGCTGGCCGACGAGGCGTGGGCGCTGATCGAGGAGGTCGAGGCGCTGGGCGGCATGACCCGGGCGGTGGCAACGGGCATGCCCAAGCTGCGCATCGAGGAGTCGGCGGCCCGGCGGCAGGCCCGCATCGACCGGGGCGAGGAGGTCATCGTCGGCGTCAACCGCTACCAGCCCGCCGATCCCGACCACGTCGACGTGCTGGACATCGACAACACCGAGGTGCGTCGCCAGCAGATCGCCCGCCTGGCGCAGGTGCGGGCGTCGCGGGACGCGGCCGCCTGCGAGGAGGCGCTCCGCCGGCTCACCGAGGGGTCCGCCGGGGACGCCAACCTGCTGGCGCTGTGCGTCGAGGCGGCCCGGGCGCGGGCGACGGTCGGCGAGACGAGCGACGCCATGGAGCGGGTGTTCGGGCGGCACCGGGCGGAGATCCGCTCGATCCACGGCGTCTACGGCGCGGTCTACGAGGGCGACGAGGACTTCGCGGACGTGCGGTCGGGCGTCGAGGACTTCGCCACCCAGGAGGGCCGCCGTCCCCGCCTGCTGGTGGTCAAGCTGGGCCAGGACGGCCATGACCGGGGTGCCAAGGTGATCGCTACCGCCTTCGCCGACCTGGGCTTCGACGTCGACGTCGGCCCGCTGTTCCAGACCCCCGCCGAGGCCGCCCGCGACGCCGTCGACAACGACGTGCACGTGGTGGGCGTGTCGACCCAGGCCGCCGGCCACAAGACGCTGGTGCCCCAGCTCGTCGAGGAGCTGCGGGCGGCCGGCGGCGGGGACGTCGTGGTGGTGTGCGGGGGCGTGATCCCGCCGGGCGACCACGACCTGCTGAGGGCCGCCGGCGTCGCCGCCATCTTCGGCCCCGGCACCAACATCCCCGCGGCGGCGCGCCACGTGCTCGACCTGCTGCGGGAGCGGCGCCCGGCCGCTTAGTTGGGGCGGCAGTCAGCGATCAGTCGAGCTCGTCGATCTTGAAGCCCAACGGCGCCCCCATGGGCCGGTCCTTCGGCGGTGCCGGCTCGAGGGCGAAGATGGCGGCGGTCCGACCCTCGACCTGCACCTCGTGCACCGGTCGCAGGCCCGGCACGTCGTCTTTCCGGCGCAGCGGGGCGAGCTGAGGGCGGAGCCGCGCCGTGTTCCGGTCGAGGACGAGGTACTGGGCCCCGTGGTGCCGGGCGTACCGGACGATGTCGTCCAGGTCCGCGTACGGCATGGCCATCGTGGGCCGATCGGCGTAGTGCTCGACGACCATGCTCCGGGTGATCACCCGGTCGTCGGGGCCGATGTTGGCGGCCAGCCACTCCCCGGCGCGGCGCTCATCCGTGTTCTCGGGCGGGTGCCACCAGCCACTACCCGTGCTGTAGAACCCCTGCACCGACGACAGGAGCAGCAGGGCGACCATCGCGGCCAGCACCGGGCGCCGCCACCGCGCCGTCACCAGCGCCGCACCGGCGCCGATCAGGGGCGTCGCCAGAGCGACGGCGACGATCATGTAGCGGAACTGCACGAAGAAGGCGAGCGCGGTCGCGACCGGTAGTGCCCCCACCGCGAGCAGCAGGCGCACGGTGCCCGATCGTCGGTGCTGCCAGGCGCCGGCGATCGCCAGCAGCCACAGCGGCAGCGGCAACAGCAGCCACGACAGCACCTGCTCCTTCCCGACCTGGCCGACAACCGAGTCCACCAGCTTGCCGGCGTTGGTGCGCACGATGCCGATGTAGTTGCGGGGATCCTCACTGACCGCCGACAGCACGTGGTTCCGCTCGGTGGCGGCGAACTCGAGGCCCGTCTCGTCCAGGGCGTAGACGACGCTGTCGCGGGCCTCGCGGTCGCCGCCAGCCAACGACTGCCAGCGCTCGAGCGCCACGCCCTGCCCCTTGCCGCTGAGCCGCCACTCGCCGGTGTGCTCGTGCAGGTAGAGCGAGTAGGGCACGATGCACGCCACGATCGGCACGGCGAAGGCGACCGGGAGCCGCAGCGTCCGGGGGCCGAACGTGCGCCACCATCCGCCGTGTCCGTGGGCGGCGCGGGCGGCGATGGCCAGGACCGCCAAGCCGAGCGGCAGGGCCAGGATCAGGCCCTCGGGGCGGGAGAGGTAGGCGCACCCGACCAGAGTGCCCGCACCGACCACGCGCCACGATCGGGCGCGGCCCTGACGATCGGCGGCCGCGACGACGAGCCACACCGCCACGACCACCAGGAGCGTGTAGATGGCTTCCGACCCGGCGCCGCGGTTCACCAGCGTGGTCGACAGCGCGGGGCCCAAAGCGGCCACCCAGGCGGTGGCGGCGCCCGCCGCCGGCCCCCCGATCCGCCGACCCAGCAGCGCCAGCGGCACGATCACCGCGGTGCTGGCGAGGCAGGTCACCACCACGGTTCCGACGTGGGGGTCGGCGAAGGCCCGACTCGCCAGGCCGAGAACGAAGGGAACGAACGGCGGGAAGTGCAGCTCGGGCCTTCCGTCCCGCTGGTAGCCGTCGCCCTCGATCAAGGAGATGCCCGAGCCCAGGTAGGCCGCCTCGTCGGTGGCCGGGGAGTCGTCCGTGAGCCCGATGGCGATCCGCAGGGCCAAGCCGACCACCAGGGCGGCGACCACCAGCCAGACGAAGCGGCTCGGGCCGCGCGTCGACGTCGTCTCGGTGGGCGGGGCCGGGGCCAGGCCGGCCTCGGGCGGGGCGACCATCGTGGTCATGTGTCGAGGCCGGTCGGGACGCTCGTCGTCACGTGGTTGCTCCGAAGCTCGATCGATGCGGCCAACCGGCCCGGGGGCGGCACGCAGCCTTCGGCGGCCGCGCCGATGCTCCGGCCGCCTGCGACATTAACACTGTGGCCGCCCGCCCCCGCGGCCGGGCGACCACCCGGGGCGCTACAGGGTGCCCCCGTAGACTCCGCCCTCGTGAGCGAAGCCGAGCAGCTCGCCCGCCGCGTGGTGAAGGGCGACCGCCGGGCCCTGGCCCGGTCGATCACGCTGGTCGAGTCCACGCGCGCCGACCATCGGGCGCAGGCGGCGACGCTGCTCGACGCCGTTCTGGCCCACACCGGCGGGGCCGTCCGGCTGGGGATCACCGGCACGCCCGGCGCGGGCAAGTCGACGTTCATCGAAGAGCTCGGCGCCCACCTCACGGCCGGCGGTCACAGGGTGGCGGTGCTGGCGGT
>DASQUY010000462.1:0-2036 GCA_035641055.1 Acidimicrobiales bacterium
CAGCCGCACGTCCCCACGGGCGTCCCCGCCCGCAACGCCGCCGCCACGAACGCCGCGAAGCCCGCGAAGCTGGCCGCCACCAGGGCGGCGACCGCCGGACCGCCCACCAGCAGGCCCAGCGCCCCCAGGCTCGCCTCGGCCCCGGCGCCCACCCGCACGAGGGCCGGCGACGACGGCCAGCCGAGCTCCGCCAGCGCCCCGGCCGTGCGGGTCGGGTCCGCCACCTTGGCGGCGCCGGCGGCCAGCAGCAGCAGCGAGGCGGCGCCCAGCAGCCCCGCGGCGGCGACCGTCACGGCGTCCGCGCCGCCGCCGGCGCGTTCTCAGGACAGAAACGGTCGCCCCAGCGGCCAGTTCTGTACTGAGAACGCGGCAAGGCCGGGCCACTCCCGCCCGCGCTCACTCGGCGGCGTCGGCGAGGGCTTCGGCCAGCGACGGATGCACCAGCAGGCTCTCGACGATGTCGTTGACCCGCAGGCCGTTCGTGACGGCCACGGCGATGACCGAGATGAGCTCGGCGGCGTGGCGACCGACGATCGACCCGCCGAGGACCACCCCCGTGGCGGGGTCCGACAGGATCTTCACGAAGCCCTTGGTCTCGTTGTCGATGAGCGCCTTGGCCGACGCCGAGAACGGCACCTTCGTGACCCGCAGCTTGCGGCCCTCGGCAAAGGCGTCGGCCTCGGCCAGGCCCACGTCGGCGATCTCGGGCTCGGTGAAGATCGCCGACGCCGCCTTGTCGTAGTCGAGATGGCGGTGCACCCGGGTGTGCAGCCCCATCACGTGCTCGGCGATCTTGCGGCCCTGCATCGCCGCCACCGACGACAGCGGCAGCCGCCCCGAGAGGTCGCCGGCGGCGTAGATGTGCGGCACGCTGGTCACGCAGTGGTGGTTCACCGGCACGTACCCGCCCGCGTCGACCTCGACCCCGGCGGCGTCGAGCGCCAGCCCGTCGCTGTTGGGGATCGACCCGATGGCCAGCAGCGCGTGGCTGCCCGTGGCCACGCGGCCGTCGTTGCAGTGGACGGCCACGCCGCCCTCCCCGGTGCGCTCGATGCCGTCGGCCCGGGCGCCCTTCAGCAGCTGCACGCCCCGGCGCAGCAGCTCCTCCTCCAGGGCGGCGGCCACCTCGGGGTCCTTGCCGGGCAGCACCTGCTGCCGGCTGACGATCAGGCTCACCTTGCTGCCCAGCGACGAGAACATGTGCACGAACTCCACCCCGGTCACGCCCGACCCGATCACGACGAGGTGCTCGGGCAGCTCGGGCGGGGGGTACGCGTCGCGGGTCGTCAGCATGCGCTCGCCGTCGACCGCCGCCCAGTCGGGGATCCGGGGACGGCTGCCGGTCGAGACCAGGATGGCGTCGGCCTCGATCTCGGTGACCCCCTCGGCCGTCTCCACGGCGATCTCGTGCGGGCCCTTCAGCCGCCCGGCGCCCTGGATCATGCGGACGCCCTGGCTGCCGAGCAGCTCCACGATGTTGGACTCGAGGCGGCCCTCGATCGAGAGGATCCGCCGGCGCAGCCGCTCGAAGTCGAGGGTGGCCTCGCAGCCGGACAGCCCCATGCCGGCGCTGCGGTCGACCATGCCCATCGTGCCGGCAGTGGCGATCATCGCCTTGGACGGGATGCAGTCCCGCAGGTGGGCGGCGCCCCCCACGATGTCGCGCTCGATGAGCGTCACCTCGGCACCGAGGCGCGCCGCAGTGGTGGCTGCGGTGTTGCCGGCCGGTCCACCGCCGATGATCACGAAGCGCAGGGGCACGTCTCCAGGCTACGGGCAACCACCCAGAGCGTCAGCCCTCGACCCGAGCCAAGCGGACCAGGCGGTGGTCGGGGGTGAACAGGCGTCGGGTGAGGCCCAACCCGATGACCACCACGTTGGTGGCGACGGCGCCGAGGATGAGGTACATGATCGCCGCCTGGACCAGCACTGCATCCACGGGGTCGACACCCGCGAGGATGAGCCCGGTCATGGCCCCGGGCAGGAACACCAGCCCGACGGCCTTGGTGCTCTCGATCTGCGCGGTCAGGGCGGTC
>DASQUY010000463.1:0-11718 GCA_035641055.1 Acidimicrobiales bacterium
CGGTGCGAGAGTCGGTGGGAGTCACCGGCGGCAGGGCGTCCACCAGCCGGTCCACGTTGGCTTGGCCCTCGTAGAGCTGGCGCAGCAGCCAGAAGCGCATGAACCGGGCCAGCGAGTAGCGCAGGAACACGGCGGCGCCGACGACGGCCAGGGCCAGCATCGCCACCGCCAGGATGATCAGCGACTGGATGTCGCGGGGGTCGTCCTTGCTCAGCGACAGCTGGTAGGCGACGAAGGCGACGACCACGCCCGCCACCATCGCCACCACGGAAGCGGCCAGGTAGATGCCGTCGCGCCGGGCTGACGTGGTCGCCTTCAGCTTGGCCGCCTCCTGCTCGAGACGGTCGATGCGCTCGCTCATGTTGTCTCTCCCAAGTAAGCCGACGACAGCGCCGAGGTCAGCTCGGACGGCGTGCCGGCGTGGGCCACCACGCCGTTGACCATGATGGCCGCCCGGTCGGCGATGCCGAGCACGGCCCGGGCGAACTGCTCGACGACGAGGATCGAGATGCCCTGGCCCGCTACCTGCGCCACGATCCCGTAAAGCTGCTGCACGACGATCGGCGCCAGCCCCGTCGACAGCTCGTCGAGCACGAGCACCGCCGGGTCGGTGACCAGCGCCCGCGCCAGGGCCAGCATCTGCTGCTCGCCGCCCGAGAGCGACCCGGCGAGCTGGGCGCGCCGTCCGCCGAGCTGCGGGAACCGGGCGTAGGCGGTCTCCTCGACGTCGCCCAGCCCCCGGCCGGCGCCCGCGGCCTGGGTGGCCATCCACAGGTTCTCGCGCACCGTGAGGTTGGGGAAGATGCCCCGCCCCTCCGGGATGGTGCACACGCCGATGCGGGCGAGGTCGTGGCAGGCGACGCCGGTGACGTCGTGGCCGGCCACCCGCACGCGTCCCGCCGTGGGGGTGAGCAGCCCGGCCGCGACCCGGACGGTCGTGGACTTGCCCGCCCCGTTGGCGCCCAGCAGCGCCACCACCGCGCCGGGCGGCAGGGCCAGGTCGACGCCGTGGAGCACCTCGATGTCGCCGTAGGCCGCCCGGATGCCCACCAGCTCGAGCACCGGCGTCTCCCCCCGGGTCGCCGACACCGGGCCGTTCGTGGCCACACCACTCACGGGGCCGAGTCCCCCGGCGGGGCGAGGCAATAGCTGTCGGTCCAGGAAGCCCGAGGCAATGGCTGACGGTTTCCGTTCGCTATCGCCTCGAGTTCGCCGTGGCGTTCGCCATTGCCTCGGGTCAACGGGCGGGTGACGACGCTCATGGGCCGACCCCCTCCGGGGTGCCGAGGTAGGCCTCGACGACGGCCGCGTCGTGGCGCACCTCGTCGGGCGACCCCACGGCGATCGTGCGGCCGTAGTCGAGGACGTGGACGGTCTCGCAGACCTCCATCACCAGCGACATGTCGTGCTCGACCAGGCACACGGCGAGACCGTCGTCGGCCAGGCGGCGCAGCAGCCGCCCGAACGCCTCGGTCTCGGCCTCGGTCTGCCCGGCTGCGGGCTCGTCGAGGAGCAGCACCGACGGCCGGGTCATGAGCGCCCGGGCCAGCTCCACCACCCGGGCCTGGCCCGTCGGGATCTCCGAGACCTCCCGGTCCGCGATCGCCCCCAGGCCGGTCAGCTCGATGATGCGCTCCGCCTCGTCGCCGGCGCCGCCCCCGCCCCCGTCGCTCTCTCGGCGAAATTGGGCCCACCGCCGCCGGATGTCGCCGGCCACGCGGACGTTGTCGCGCACCGTGAGCGACGTGAACAGCTCCAGGCGCTGGAACGTGCGGGCCAGGCCCAGGCGGGCCCGGCGGTGGGGTGGGGCCGTCGTGATGTCGGCGTCGTCGAGCAGGACGCGCCCGCGCTGGGCGGCGAGCAGCCCGCAGACCACGTTGAAAAGCGTGGTCTTGCCGGCGCCGTTGGGACCGATCAGCCCGGTGACCCGGCCCGGCTCCACCGTGATCGACGTGCGGTCGAGCGCCGTCGTGCCGCCGAAGCGGACGGTCACCTCGCGAGCCTCGAGACCACGCATCGTCAGCGCTCCCCCCCGGCCCCAACGGGCAACCCCAGCTCGCGGTCGAGCCGGTCACGGTCCTCCGGCGTGAACGGCCGCGCCACGCCCACCAGCTCGGGCGGGGCCTCGGGCGCAGCGGCCGGCTCACGCGTCAGCCACCTCGCCGCCGCCGGCAGGGCCAGGGCGACCAGCGCCACGACCACGACGAACCACCAGTTGCTGATCGTGTCGTTGCGGGCCAGCAGGTACGCCACGGCCACGGTGCCGAGGCCGGCGACCAGCAGCGGCTTGGCGCGGCGCAGCCCCCCGTACTCCACCACGAGGCGGTCCACCACCCCCGTCGGGTCGCGCCCGAGGCTCACGCCGATGAGCGCGGGCAGCACGGTCGTGAACCGGGCGAGGAAGTCGAAGAAGACCTCGGCGTCCGGGAAGTCCACGCCCAGCTTGTCGAACGTGTTGCGCAGGGCCAGGAAGCCCACGCCGAACAGGATCCCGCCGAACAGCGCCCCGCTCACGTACCCGATGCCGCCGACCACCGTGAGCATGAGCAGCTGCAGGCTGAGGAAGATGTCGTAGCGGTCGAGGGTGGCGGACCCGAGCTGCGCCGTCATGAGGGCACCCCCCACGCCGGCGATGGCGGCCGACACCATGAAGACCGACAGCTTGAGCGCCAGCGGGCTCTGGCCCAGCGTGGCGGAGGCGGCCGGGCTGTCGCGCAGCGCCGTGAGCCGGCGGCCGTAGCTGCTGTGGCGCAGCACCACCAGGCCCACTCCCAGCACCGCGAACAGCACGGTCACGAACATGAGGAACGTGGGCGTCGCCGCCAGGTCGATCGGGCCGAAGCGGGGACGGGGCACCCGGAGGTTCCCGCCCGGGACGATGCTGAACTCGGTGTGCAGCAACGGCAGCTTCCGGCCGCTGATCTCCCGCAGGACCATGTTCGACACGAACACACCGAAGGCCATGGTGGACAGCGCCAGGTAGAGGCCGCGCAGCCGCAACGAGGGCAGCGCCACGAGTGCCCCGACCACCGCACACACAGCCGCGGCCAGCACGTAGCCCCAGAGCGTGCTGCGGGCGGCCCCGCCGCTGCCCGAGACGCCGTAGTGGTGCACGATGATGGCGCCGATGGCGCCGAAGGACAGCACCGCCAGGTTGATCTCACCGGCGTAGCCGGTGAGCAGCACCAGCGACAGGGCGATCACCGCCATCGTCATCGCGAACGCCAGACTGTTGACTGCGGTGGGCGCCAGGATGCCGCGCAGCAGGAACATGCCGCCCACCAGCAGCGTCCCCGCGATCACGGCGCTGCGGAGGCTCGGCAGGCGGAAGCGCTCCCGGGTGCGCTGCACCGTGATGCCGCGCAGCCGGTCCTGCGGCAGGAACAGGAGCACCACGAACAGGGCGATCATGGGCAGGGACACCCGGAAGTTGCCCGTCCACGTCCAGCGGTCGGCCGGGAAGTAGCCGATCACGTAGCTGCCGGCGAGGCCCAGCACGAGGGCGCCCACGAAGGTGCGGGGCAGGCTACGAAGCCGGCCGAACATCGCGGCCGCGAAGGCGTCGATGACGAGCAGGGTGAGGGCGGTGCCGCTCATGGCCGACCCCTGGATGGGGGTGATGAGCACCCCGGCCAGCGCCGCCAGGAAGGCACCCAGCGCCCACGACAGCAGCGCCAGTCGCTCGGGACGTCCGGCGTTGAGCTCCAGCAGGTCGGGGTCGTCCACCACCGCCCGCATGGCCACGCCCCCGCGGGTGCGGAAGAAGAGGAAGCGCAGCGACAGGGCGATCGCCGCGGCCAGCCCGAGTGCCAGGAGCTCGTGGTAGGCGAGGTTGACCCCGCCGATGCTGACGGTGCGGTCGGCGCCGAAGAACATGCGGAAGAGCCGGGGCTGGTCCGGCACGGGATCCCACACCCACGTCGACAGCGCCAGGAACCCCAGCATGACGCTGACCGGCACGATGATCCGAGTGACCTCCGCCGTGCCGCGCAGCCCCCGCATCACCACGCCGTACAGCGCCGCCCCGAGCAGCGGCGCCAGCACCCCCAGCACGAGCACCAGGGCCACCGGCGCCGGCCAGCCCCAGTCGAACCGCAGCTGCCAGTACGTGAACGCCGCCAGCATGGCGACGGCCCCGTGGGCGAAGTTGAAGATCCCCGAGGTCGTGTACGTGACGACCAGGCCCGAAGCGGCGATCCCGAACACCCCGCCGGTGACCAGCCCGAGGATGGTGAACTGGAGGAACGTCTCCACGCCCCTACCCCAGCGTCACTCGGGCTGGAAGGCGGTCGAGACGCGGTCCTCGTTCAGCTCGGCTTGGTCGACGACCCGGCCCGTCAGCTCGACGGGGCTGTCCGGGTCACAGGCGAACTCGCCCTCCTCCTCCGGGAACGCCTGGACCCAGCTCGTGCCGTCGAGCTTGAGGGTCATGGCGCACTCGGGCGGCAGGTTCTCGCCCGGGTTGGCCTCGGCGTGCATGCCGCCGCCGGTCCAGCTGGTGATCTGCGACAGCTCGTCGAGCACGCACTGGCGCGTGAGGTCGGCGCCGCACTCGTTGGCGGCCGTGGCCCACAGCAGGAACGACGAGGTGGCCTGGGCGCCGAGCTGGCTGATGTCGCCGCCGTGCTCGGTGACGACGTCGACGTACTGCTGGATGGCGGGGTTGAGGTCGGCCTGCTCGAAGGGCGTGAAGGCCGTCCGCACGTAGACCCGGTCGCCGTTGCCGGTGCTGTTCCACTCGGCGAACGACTGCAGGTAGTTGTTGGACTCGGTCAGCCAGATGGGCTCGTAACCGATCTGGGCGGCGTCGTCCAACAGGTTCTGCATGTGGGGGAAGGCCTGGCCCGAGTAGTAGACGACCTCGGCGCCGCAGTCCCGGAGTCGTTGGGCGAACGGCCGCCAGTCGGGCTCGCCCGCGGCGTTGTACTCGACCGGGCAGTCCAGGAACTCGAAGCCGAAGTCGTCGAACGTCTGCAGCACCTTGTCCTTGGTGTCGATCGTGGCGGGGATGTTCGCGAACATCACGGTGGCCTGCGTGACCTCCTCGGGGAACAGCTCGGCCACCTGGCCCGCCCACCCCGCTGGGTAGATGTCCGCCGGGTTGGGCACCGGCTGGTAGGCGAGCGGGCCGTTGGCGAAGGCGGGGCTGACCGAGTAGGTGGGAACGGCCGGCACGCCGCACTCGAGGCGGATCTGCTCCTGGTCCGAGTCGAAGGCCCACCCCTCGCCCACGAGCATGAACACCTCGGCACATGCCTGGGTGATGGCGTTGGGCACCTCGAACAAGGCGGCGTCGTAGTAGTTGCCGACTATCTCGCGGCCATTGATGCCGCCCTGCTCGTTGCACCAGGCGATCATTGCCTCGATGGCGTCCGACGCCTCGTGGCTCAGACCCGGCGAGATGTCCGTCCCGGCGTCGTCGCCGTAGCCGATGACGACCTGGCTGTCGGTCACGCCCTGCTCGCCTTGGCCGCCGGCGCCGGCGTCGCCACCGGCGTCGTCCTCGCCTTCGCCGCACGGCGAGGCCAGGTCGCCGAACATGACGGCGTCACCGTCGCTGTCGGGAGCGGCGGTGGTGTCGGTGCCCGCCTCCTCGGGATCCCCGGTGGCGGTCGGATCGTCGTCGCGATCCGAGCTGCACGCGCTTGCGATGATGGTCGCGGCGGCGGCCGCTGCGACAACACGAACCCAGGTGTGGCGCACGCTGTGTCCCCCCTTGTGTCTGTGTCCTCAGCGGGGCCCGGACGGCAATTGAAACACGTTCACTGAAGGTGTGTCAGTTCTTGCTCGTTTCTCGCCTCTCTGACCCGGGCGTCTGTAGAGTGAAGCACGGCATGTCCCTGAACGGTCACCCTCCGTGTTCAGAGACCGGGCGGACCGTAGCTGTCATCCCCGCATGGAACGAGGCTACGACGGTCGGTGCGGTCGTCTACGCCGCCCTCGACGCGCGGCTCGTCGACGACATCATCGTGGTGGACAACGGCTCGAACGATGCCACGGCCAGCGTCGCAGCCGCCCACGGCGCCCGCGTCGTCCACGAGCCGGCCGGCGGCAAGGGCGAGGCGATGCGGGCCGGCGTGGCCGCCGCGCCCGACGCCGAGATCATCGTGTTCCTCGACGCCGACCTCGTGGGCCTGCGCCCCCACCACGTGGACGGCCTCGTGGCCAGCGTGCTCAGCGGCGACGCCGACATGGCCTGCGGCCTGTTCGACCGCGGGCCGGTCGTGAACCCCATCTTCCTCGAGGGGCTGCCGGTGCTCACCGGCCAGCGGGCGCTGCGCCGCTCGCTGTTCGAGCAGCTCGACCTGCGCGACGTGCGCGGCTACCGCGTGGAGGCGGCGCTCAACAGCCTCGTCGCCCGCCAGGGGATGTGCCGTCGGGACCACGTGCTGCCGGGCCTGTGGCACCGCACCAAGGAGGAGAAGCTGCGCAACCCGGTGATCGGCTTCGCCGTCAAGGTGGTCATGCTCGCCAGCGCCTGCTGGAGCTACACCCGCTTCGCCCTCGCCCACCGCCCCGTCCAGCCGGCGTCCTCGTAAGGGTCCTCTAGGAACCGCTGGCCCAGGGGCGGTCACGGGGCTCGTCGTAGAGGACGCCGACCTTCTCGCCGCGGATGGCCCGGAAGGCGTGGTTCCGCCACTGCGACGCCCCCGCCAGCGGCTCGGGCAGCTCGGCGTCGGCGAACCACCCCACGGCCCGGGTCTCCAGCGGGTGGGCCGCCAGCTCGCCGCCGGTGGCCCGGCACAGGAACACCAGGCTGTAGAGCGGCACCCGCGTGAAGCCGAGGCGCAGCCCGTCGAGCACGGCGATGAGCTGCACGGGGACGCAGTCGATGCCGGTCTCCTCGCGGACCTCCTTGACCGCGATCTCGCTCGGCGAGTAGCCGACGTCGGCCCACCCGGTGGGGTACAGCCAGATGCCGCTGTCGGCCCGCTGGACCAGCAGGATCTCGCCATGCTGGTTGTGGACGACGGCACCGACGGCGACCTTGGGCGTCACGTAGCCGGCCACACCCTCGCCCACGCCCTTCATCCACTCGTCGACGAAGTGCTCGGCGTCGAAGCCCTCCTCGGCCTGCGCCGCCGCCCGGATCTCGCCCGCGACGGCCAGCACTTCCTCGAACCGCTCGCGCTCGTACAGGCTCTCCGTGAACCCGAGCCCGGTCCGGGCGATGCCCGACAGGGCCTCCGCCCAGCGGATCAGGTCCTGACGGGTGGGCGGCAACCGGCGGCTCACGCCGCCCGACCCTATCCACCCGATTCCAGGGCGTGGAGGAGGGCGCGCTCGGTCTCGGCGAGGACCGCCCGGTCGGTCACCTTGGCCCCCCCGGCAGCGCGCACGTAGAACGAGTCGACCACCCGGGGGCCGAGCGTCTGCACCTTGGCGCTCACGATGTCGAGGTCGACCTCGGCGAGGGCGCTTGTGATCCGGTAGAGGACGCCGAGCGCGTCGGCGCAGTGCACCTCGACCACCGTGGCGTCCGGCGTGGCGTCCAGGTCGAAGCGGATCTCGGCCTCGACCGCCTCGTGTCCCCGGCGACGACGGCGCCCGTAGGTCCGGATCCGGTCCGCCAGCCGGGCCCGGATCGCCAGCTGGCCGGCGAGAGCCCGCTCGAGGTCGGCCACCACCTTGGTCCACGAGAAGGTGGGCCCGAAGCTCGACTGCACCCGGAACACCTCCAGCGCCCACCCGTCCTCGGTGGTGGCGGCGGCGTCGAGCACGTCGAGCCCGTGGAGCGCCAGCACGCCCGCCACCCGGGCGAACAACCCGTGGCGGTCCGGCGCCACCACCGTGAGCCGGTCGCCCTCGGTGATGACCGCCGGCTCCGACGCCCGCAGCAGCGCCCGCTGGCCCTCGTCGGGGAACGTCCCCGCGACCTCCAGGACGGCGCCGCCGCCCAGCACGTGGTCGACCCGCGCCACCAGCGCCCGCACGAGGTCGGCCTTCCACTCGCTCCACGCCGCCGGACCGGTGGCCACGGAGTCGGCCTCGGTGAGCGCGGCCAGGAGCTCCAGCACCCCACGCGCACCGCCCGTCCCCGGGGCCTGGCCCTCACCGAGGGCGTCAGCGACCACCCCGATCGTCGCCGGGTCGTCGAGATCACGGCGCGTCGCTACGTCGGGCAGCAGCAGGTGATGACGGCACAGCGCCACGAGCACCGCGGCGTCGCCGTCGTCGAGCCCCAGCCGGGCGGCGATCACGGAGACCCGGCGCGCCCCGTTCGCCACGTGGTCGCCCGCCTCGCCCTTGCCGATGTCGTGCAGCAGCCCGGCCAGCACCAGCAGGTCCGGGCGGGCGACGCGGCCGGCGAGCTGCGCCGCCTGGGCGGCCGCCTCCCACAGGTGCCGGTCGACGGTGAAGCGGTGGTAGGCGTTGCGCTGGGGCTTGCTGCGGACCGAGGGCCACTCGGGAAAGTAGCGCTCCCAGACCCCCTGCTGGTCGAGCGCCTCGAGCAGCAGGATGGCCGGCGGGCCCGCCAGCAGCAGCTCGACCAGCGCCTCCCGGATCGGCGCCGGCCACGGCACCGGGGGCGACGGCGACTCGGCGCCCAGGCGGGCGAGCGTCCGGCGGTCGAGCTGCGTGTCGTGTCGGGCGGCGGCGGCCGCCGCCCGCAGCGCCAGCGCCGGGTCGCCGGCCACGTCGGCGTCCTCCGCGACGTGGACCTCGCCGTCGCGCAGCCACAGCCCCTCGCCGAGCGATCGCTCGCGCCGCAGCCGCCCGAGGGGGCCGGCGAGGGAGCTCTCGATACGGGCCCACGAGTCGTCGCTGGTCCAGGCGATAGTGCGGGCGGAGTGGGCCACCGAGCGCATGAGCGTGTCGGCGTCGTCGTACCCGAGGGCGTCGGCGACACCGTCCTGCTCCTGGAGCAGCATCCGGTCGCCCGGCCGGCCCGTGCGCCGGTGCAGCTCGACCCGCACGCCCAGCAGCTGCTCGTAGGCATCGTCGAGCCGGCCGCCGTCGGCCTCCCACAGGATCGTGCGGGCGGCCTGCGCCCAGCGGAGGGCCTGCACGTCGCGCAGCCCGCCCCGCCCCTCCTTGAGGTCCGGCTCGAGCAGGAAGGCGACCTCTCCGGCCTGCGCCTGGCGCTCCCGCACCCGCCGCGCCATGGTCGCCAGCCACCGCCGGGCCCGCTTGCGCCACTGGACGAGGGACCGCTCGGCGAGCTGTTCGGTGAGCGCCCGGTCGCCCGCCAGATGCCGCACGTCCAGCAGCGACGTGGCGGTGTCGAGGTCGTCGGCGGCGAGCGCCAGCGCCTCCTTGACGGTCCGCACCGAGTGACCGAGCTTGAGCCCCTCGTCCCAGATCGGGTACCAGAGGCGGTCGGCGATCGTTCCGATGTCCGGCTGACCGGTGTGCAGCAGCACGACGTCGATGTCCGACTGGAACGACAGCTCGCGCCGCCCGTAGCCTCCGCAGGCGAGGAGGGCGACACCGTCCGGTGCCCGGTGGTCGAGCGCTGCGTCCAGCAGCTCGGCGAGCCACCCGTCCACCTCGTCGGACCAGGCCCGGCACAGGGCGCGCCCGACGATCGAGTCGTCGGCGGCGAGCTGGGCCCGGGTGGCGGTGATCGTCACCCCGTCAGGTCACTCCCTACAGCGCGTCGGCGTCCAGTTCGCCCGTGCGGATGCGGACGATGCGGTCGACGTCGGAGATCCAGATCTTGCCGTCGCCGATCTTGCCGGTGCGGGCGGCGTCGGCGATGGCGTCGGCGATCCGCTCGGCATCCATCACGTCGGCCAGCACCTCGATGCGCACCTTGGGCACAAAGTCGATCGTGTACTCGGCGCCGCGGTACACCTCGGTGTGGCCGGCCTGGCGGCCGAACCCCTGCACCTCGGTGACGGTCATGCCCGCCACCCCGGCGTCCTTGAGGGCGGTCTTGACGTCGTCGAGCTTGAACGGCTTGACGATGGCGGTGATGAGCTTCACGGGAGCTCCCTTCGGGGGTCAGTCGGCGTAGGCGGTCTCGGCGTGCTGCGACAGGTCGAGCCCTTCGTCCTCGGCCGCGTCATCGACGCGCAGCCCCATCGTCGCATTGATCACGGCACCGATGGCGTAGCTGACGACAAACGAGTAGGCGATCGTGACCGCCGAGGCGACGACCTGGTACCACAGCAGCCGCCCGCCGCCGCCGAGGAACACGCCCTCGTCCGCGACCGCGGCGTTGATGCTGGCGTCGGCGAAGAAGCCGAGCAGCAAGGCCCCCACCAGTCCGCCCACCAGATGGACGGCCACGACGTCGAGGCTGTCGTCGAACCCGAACGACTTCTTCAGCCCGAGCGCCAGGTAGCACACCGCCCCGGCGATGAGGCCGATGTAGATCGGCGCCATGCCGCCCACGAACCCGGCGCACGGCGTGATGGCGACCAGGCCGGCGACCGCGCCCGACGCCCCGCCCAGCGTGGTGGCGCGGCCGTCCTTGATGCGCTCGACGACGAGCCAGCCGAGCATCGCGGCGGAGGCGGCGAGGAACGTGTTCATGAGCGCCTGGGCGGCGATCCCGTCGGCCGCCAGCGCCGAGCCGGCGTTGAACCCCGCCCAGCCGAACCACAGGATGCCCGCGCCGAGCACGGTGAGCGGCAGGCTGTGCGGCGGCATCGGGGTCTCGGGGTAGCCCTTACGCCGGCCGACGAGCAGCACCAGGGCCAGCGCCGCGGCGCCGGCGTTCATGTGGACCACGGCACCGCCGGCGAAGTCCAACGCGCCGAGGTCGGCCAACCAGCCGCCGCCGAACACCATGTGGGCGATCGGCGAGTACACCAGCACCAGCCAGACGCCGATGAACACCATGTAGGCCGGGAACCGCAGCCGGTCGGCGGTCGCCCCAGTGATCAGCGCCGGCGTGATGATGGCGAAGGTCATCTGGAAGCCGGCGAACACGACGAAGGGGATGGTGAGGAACCCGAGGAACTCCTGGTCGATGAGCTCCGGCCCGACGTCGTGCAGGAACGCGAACTCGAAGTTGCCGATGAAGCCGCCGTTGCCGGCGTCGCCGAACGCCAGGCTGAACGCCACGACGGCCCAGACCACGGCCATGAGACCCATGGCCATGAGGTTCTGCATGAGCATGCCCAGCACGTTCTTGCCCCGGACCATGCCCCCGTAGAAGAGCGCCAGCCCGGGCGTCATGAACAGCACGAGGGCCGTCGCGGTCAGCACCCAGGCGGTGTTGCCGGCATCCATGGTCGTCTTCTCCCGCAGCTAGAGGACAGCTGGGCGAAAGAATGACGACAGATCATTGCGCCCGCGATTCCTGCGTGTTTCCGGCCGGTTAACGAGGCGCCTCAGCCGATCCGCAAGCCGTCAGCGCTTGCCCTCCCGCCGGCGGCGGGCGAGGTGGACGTGGGCCTTGCCCGCCCCCCACACGATGCCGGGCTCGTGTAGCGCCGGGTCGACGTCGGCGAAGGCGGCGGGGGCGAGGTCGTAGACATCGTCCGGGAAGCTGCGCTCGCGGAACTCGTCGCGGGACACCGGCCGGGCGCCCGCGTCGCGCAGCACGGCCGTGGCGTGGGGGACGAGGGCCCGCACCAGCGACAGCGGGTTGGTCGGCTGGGCGTCGATGTCGGTGGCGAGCAACGGGCGGATGCGCCGGACCCCCTCGGCCTGCGCCGCCCGGCCGGCGTCGGCGATGCGCCCGGCGAGCGCCCTGTCGACGGCGATCCCCTGGTCGGTCAGCACCCGCCGGATCGACCGGTCGATCCAGCCGGGGATGGCCGC
>DASQUY010000464.1:0-7022 GCA_035641055.1 Acidimicrobiales bacterium
AACGCTGATCCGATCGGGGGGTGTCGGGGGCCGCGTGATGGAGGCGGCCGCCGCTGGCGCCGCCGGGCTGGCGCAGGTGCCCCACGTCGAGATGGGCGGCAAGACCGACCCGCAGATCCTCCGCGACATCTTCCTGGCGGCGGCGGTTCCCGAGAGGGACATCCCGGCGCTGCTGCACAGGGCGATCGCCGAGGCCGTGCGCCTTCTCGCCGAGGCGAAAAGCGATCTCCGCACCGCGGGACACGTGCTGCCCGGCATCGCCGAGGTTCTCCCTCGGCTGGACGAGCGGGCCGGTGTGCGCCAATCGACCGTGACCGGCAACCTTGCGGCCAACGCGCTGGTCAAGCTGAGCAGCTTCGGCCTGATCGAGCATCTGGACACGGCGATCGGCGCCTTCGGGAGCGACCATCACGACCGCGAACGGCTGGTGCCGATCGCCTTGGGACGGGCCGCACGGCTCCGCGGGGACGGGTTCGATCCCGGCGACGTCTGGGTGGTGGGCGACACGCCCCACGATCTCGCCTGTGCGCAGGCCGCCGGCGTCCGATGCCTGCTCGTCGCCACTGGCGCCTACGCGCTGGCCGACCTGGAGGATCTTGCCCCCGACGTGGCGCTGCCGGACCTCGGCGACGTCGAGAGCGTGGTCGCGATCCTGTCGGGCTGACCGCCGTGCATGGCCGGGCTCATCCCGGCGGGGACCACAGCGGCTGGGGCACGTCGAGGCCCAGGGGCGTTCCCCAGCGGTTGCGATAGGAGACCTCGTGGACCGGGCGGCGGGGCGCCACGCCCCAGCGACCGGTGGGGTAGCCGAAGGAGACGCAGCCCGCCGGGATCCAGCCCTTGTCGGTGGGCACCCCCAGGATGTCCGCCGTCTCGGGGCCATGGAACGCCCCGAGCACGGTCGTGAGGGAGCTGCCGACCCCCTCGGCCCGTGCGGCCAGCATGGCGCTCCACACCGCCGGGTAGATGGAGCCGCCGGTCGGGTCGCCTTGAACGAAGGCGAACAGGAACAGGGGCACGTCCTCGAAGTGGTCGGCGAGGTGCTGGGCCGAGCGTCGGACCCTGGCCATCTGCTGGCTCTCGGGCGTGTCCGGCTGGGCCTCGGCGGCGGCGATCTGGCCGGCGTAGACCGTCTCCCACAGCTGGCGGAGGCTGTCCCGGTAGAGGGGGCCGAGCCGGCCCTTCACGTCCGGGTCGTCCACGAGCAGGAACCGCCATCGCTGGGAGTTGCCGCCGCTCGGCGCCCGGATGGCGGCGTCGAGGATGCGGGCCTGGGTGTCGGCCGGGATCGGGTCGGGACGCACCCGGCGCATCGCCCGGGTGGTGTACAGCGCTTCGTAGATGTCCATGCCCTCGGTCTAGCCGGTGGAGCGGGCGTCAGCCCGAGGCACGAACTGACGGTCCGAGACGCCCGAGGCAATGGCGAACGGAAACCGTTCGCGGTTGCCTCAAGCTCTGCCGAGCGTTCGTCATTGCCCCGAGTCACCGCTGCTCCGGCCCGACGGACCGGCAGGCAGGCAACCGTCACAGGTCCGGGCGCTGCGCGGCGGCGGTGAGGAGGTCGATCGCCCGGCGTGCCGCCTGGTCCGCCGGCTGCTGGTCGACAGCGGCGAGGCAGCGACTCCGGGCCAGGTCGAGCTGGCCGGCGGTCCCCGCCGGCCAGGCCGTCGAGCACCGCCGCCCCCTCGTCGATCGCCACTCCGGACCTCGCCAGCGACAGTGCCGTGGTCGCCAGCTTCTGGGCGAGCGCGGCGTCGGCCATCCACGGCGACGGTAGCCCCGCTCCCGTCCTTCCCCCTTCCTTCTGGTTGTAGCTGTGCGGTCATGTGCCGCACGGCTACAACCAGTTCGTGCGTCAGCCGCTTTCCTCGGGCGCCGCCGGCTCGTCCCGGTCGAGCTCCCGCTCGGCCTCGTCGAGCTCGTCGTCGAGGTGGGCGAGCGACTCGACCTGGGTCTCGCCCCGGCGGGCCTCGAGGGCGATCGACAGGACCACGAGGCCCACGGACACCGCGAGCAACGGAAATCGGTTGTCGCCGATCCAGCCGACGATGTCGCCGATCGGCGCCTCGAACGCCCGGCCGAACAGCCGGATGAGCCAGAGCCGCGTGAGGGTCCCGGCCACGTTCAAGACGAAGAACGCCACGAGGGGCATGCCGGCCGCACCGGCGAACAGGCAGATGTAGTTGTTGGGGGCGATGAAGACCAGCGGGTATCCGGCCTTGCCGAACCACCGCTCGACCTGGCGCAGCATCTGGCCCCAGGTCTTGGTGCGCCGCTCCATCCAGGCGACCGCGGCGTCGCCGTACCAGTAGCCGAGCAGGAAGAACAGCGGGTCGCTGAGCAGCAGGCGCACGGTCCCCACCCCGTAGAAGGTCCACGGGTCGAGGCTGTTGGTGACCAGCGCCAGGTTGCGGTTGCGGGCGTTGAGGGCGATGAGCCACGCCGGGTGGGTGTCCACCAGCGTCGGGGCGGCGGCGTCGCCGATGTAGCTGAGGACCACGAGGCCGACCAGGGGCACCGCCAGCGCCGCCAGCACGCGCCGTGACGGCCTCCGTCTGGGGGGTGCGGCGGGGCGGGGGGCGGAGGCGGCCATTGCCGCACGAGCGTAGGCTCTGACCGCACAGCCGATGCCGTCGAGACGAGGGGGAATCGCCCGATGCAGGGGCTCATGCAGGACTATCCGCTCACCCTGACCCACTTCCACGGCCGGGCCGAGCGGCTCTTCTTCGACAAGCAGGTGGTGACCGTCACCGCCACCGGGAAGCAGCGGGTCGGCTACGGCGAGTGGGCGGAGCGGACCCGCCGCCTCGGCGGCGTGCTCGACCGGCTCGGCATCAGCCCGGACGGGCGGGTCGGCACCTTCGGGTGGAACTCCGCGCGCCACCTCGAGCTGTACTTCGCGGCGCCGTGCACCGGCCGGGTGCTACATGCCCTCAACATCCGGCTGTTCGCCGACCAGCTCGCCTACGTCACCAACCACGCCGAGGACGAGGTCGTGTTCGTCGACCGGTCACTCGCCCAGGCGATGTGGCCGCTGCTCGACCGGTTCGAGACCGTGCGTCACGTGGTGGTCATGGACGACGGCACCGGCGAGATCCCGGACGCGCCGGCCGGCAAGGAGATGCACGACTACGAGGAGCTGATGGTCTCCGCCGAACCGGCGGAGCTCTGGGTCGACGACGAGAACCGGGCGGCGTCGATGTGCTACACGAGCGGCACCACCGGCAACCCCAAGGGCGTCGTCTACTCCCACCGCTCGATGTTCCTGCACACCTACGGCGTGCTCACGGCGTCGGGGCTGGGGCCGACGGAGCGGGACCGCGTGCTGCCGGTCGTCCCCATGTTCCACGCCAACGCCTGGGGCCTGGCCCATGCCGCCGTGGCCTGCGGCGCCGACCTGATCATGCCGGGCCCGGACCTGTCCCCCAAGGGGCTGGCCGAGCTCATCGAGTCGGAGCGGGTGACACTCGCCGCCGGTGTGCCGACCATCTGGATGGGCGTGCTGCCCGAGCTCAAGGGCCGCGACACCTCGAGCCTGCGGGCCATCCCCTGCGGCGGGTCGGCGGTGCCCCGCACGCTGTCGGAGGCGTATCGCGAGCAGGTGGGCCTGCCGATCACGCAGGCCTGGGGCATGACGGAGACGTCGCCGGTGGCGTCGTCGGGCCACATCAAGTCGACGCTCGACGCCGAGCTCGACGACGACGGGCGCGCCGAGCTGCGCACGACCGTGGGCCAGCCGCTGGCGGGGATCGAGGCCCGGGTCATGGACCTCGGTTCCGGCGAGGAGCAGCCCTGGGACGGCGAATCGTCGGGCGAGCTGCAGGTGCGGGGCCCCTGGGTGATCGCCGGCTACTACAACGATCCGCGGTCGCCCGAGTCGTTCACGGAGGACGGCTGGCTCCGCACCGGCGACGTGGCCACCATCGACGGCCACGGCTACATCCGGCTGCGCGACCGCACCAAGGACGTGATCAAGTCGGGCGGCGAGTGGGTGAGCTCGGTGGAGCTCGAGAACGAGATCATGGCCCATCCCCAGGTGGCCGAGGCGGCGGTCATCGGTGTGCCGCACCCGAAGTGGAGCGAGCGGCCCCTGGCGTGCGTCGTGTGCCAGCCGGGCGAGACGGTCACCAAGGACGAGGTCATCGAGTTCCTGACGCCTCGGGTCGCCAAGTGGTGGCTCCCCGACGACGTCGTGTTGGTCGACGAGATCCCCAAGACGTCGGTCGGTAAGTTCTCCAAGAAGGAGCTGCGCGACCGCTTCGCCGACTACGAGCTGCCGACGGTCTGAGCTACTTCGGCTCTCAGCGGGGAGGGCCACCTACCCCGAGGTCATGAGTTCCACCGCTCGGAGGACGAGGCCAGGGCTGCGCTAGGCCGCGGCCGTCAGCACCAGGGGCCGGCCGTGGGTCACCACCACCGTGTGCTCGAACTGGGCGACGAGGCTCCCGTCGGGGGTGCGGACCGTCCAGCCATCTCCGGCTTCGACCACGTGGCCGGCACCGGTCGTGAGGAGCGGCTCGATGGCGAGCACCAGTCCGTCCCACAGGACAGTGTCGTCCGCGAGGGCCTCGACGTTGGGCACCTGCGGAGGCTCGTGGAGGAAGCGGCCGACGCCGTGACTCGCCAGGTTGGCGATGACCGTGAACCCGTGGCGCCGGGCCCGCCGTTCCACTGCCCGGCCGATGTCGCGCAGCCGCCGACCTGCCTGCGCCGCCCGGGTGGCGTCGCCCTGTGCGAGCCGCGTCGCGTCGACGAGCCGATGCGCCTGCGGTGCCACGCGCCCGACGGGGGCGCTGGCGCCGGTGTCGGCCCAGTAGCCGTCGAGCTCGGCGGACACGTCCACGTTGACGAGGTCGCCCTCGCGCAGCCGTCGCCAGAACGACGGGACGCCGTGGGCGGCCTCGTCGTTGACGCTGACGCAGGTCGCCCCCGGAAACCCGTACGCAAGCTGCGGTGCCGACCGAGCACCGTGGGCGCGCAGGACGTCCCGGCCGACGGCGTCGAGCTCGGCCGTGCTCACGCCGGGCGCCACCGCGGCGAGCATGGCATCGCGGGCCTCCGCTACCGCCCGGCCCACCCGGCGCAGGCCGTCGAGGTCGTGGTCGCCGTCGATCGTCACGGTCCTGGACGCTATCGGCTGGACGGCGATCGGTCCCGAGTGGCCGCCCGCCCGTGACCCCTCTTACCCTGGGGATCGGTGGCGCGCGCCCGCTTCCTGCTGCGGCCCCGGTGGCTGCTGTCGCACCTGTTCGTCCTGCTCCTCGTGGTGACCATGGTGAACCTGGGCTTCTGGCAGCTGCGGCGGCTCGACGAGAAGCGGGACCGCAACGCCCTGATCGAGGCGCGCGCCGAGCAGCCCGTGACGCCCGTGGGCGAGCTGCTCGATCCCGCCGACGGCGACGCCGCGGTCGACGCCGTGCGGCACCGGTCGGTCACGGCCACGGGCACCTACGACGACGGCGCGACCGCGACCGTCCGCAACCGCACGCAGGACGGCGTGCCCGGCGCCTGGCTCCTGACGCCCGTGCGGCTGGCGGACGGCGAGCGGGTCGGGGTGATTCGGGGATTCGTGGGCCTCACGTCCGACGGCGACACGGTGACGGCGCCCGCCCCGGAGGGCGAGGTGACGGTGCGCGGCCAGGTGGTGGACCCCGGCCGGCTCGACGGGACGGCCCCTCGTGACGTCGATCCGCTGCTGGACAGCGGGGACGGCATCCTCCCCGCCCTGGTGCGTGCCGACGAGTCCGACCCGCCCGAGCCCCGGGCCGCGGACCCGGCGGCCCCCGACCCCGCGGCCATCGTGCCGGTGGCGCCGCCGGAGCTGTCGGAGGGCCCCCACCTCGGCTACGCCGTGCAGTGGTTCATCTTCTCGACGATCGCGGTCGTCGGCTACCCGCTCGTGCTGCGGCGGGTGGTGGCCCGACGCGGCAAGGAGGTCGACGACGGGGGTCCCGACGATCTCGACCGCGAGCTGGCCGAGCTCCTCCGCCGGGAGGGGTGACGGAAGACAAACTGGTCGTAGCTGTGCGGCCTGGGACCGCACAGCTACGACCAGAATGAAGGGGGAGGGGGATCCAGGGCGCTGGTACCCTCCGGAGAATGGCGCACCGGTCGGATCGCCGCCTGCTCATGCTGCACGGGCTGCGCGTCACGGGCGTGACCGACGCCGGGTCCCTCGCCGATGCCGTGGCCGTGCCGATCGGCGACGTCGCCGCCCGCCTCGGACGCCTCGCGGAGGAGGGGTTGGTGGAGCACCGCGGCCGGCCACCGGCGGGATGGGGGCTCACGCCCAGCGGTCGCGTCGAGGCCGGCCAGCTCGTTTCGCGTGAGCTCGGCGCGACGGGGGCCCGGCCCGCGGTTGCCTCCGCCTACGAGCGGTTCCGGGCGCTCAACCCCGGGGTCCTCGACGCCTGCAGCCGGTGGGAGGTGCGTGACATTGCCGGTGTAGCTGTGCGGAACGACCACCGGGATCCCGACTACGACGCCGGGGTGATCGCCGACCTGGCCTCGCTGCACCGCCGCGCCGAACCGGTGTGCCGGGACCTGGCGGCCGCGCTCGAGCGCTACCGGCCCTACGGCCGGCGGCTGACCCGCGCCCTCGTGAGGATCGAGGCGGGGGAGGGCGACTGGTTCACGCGGCCCGCGATCGCCAGCTACCACACGGTGTGGTTCCAGTGGCACGAGGACCTGCTCACGACGCTGGACTTGGATCGCACGGCGGAGCGGGCGGCGGCGGACGCGGCGGAGGCGGTGTCGTGACCGGGACGACAAGCAAAGGAGCAGCGTGATGGGTACCGCTCGGTTCGGGAAGGTCCTCACGGCCATGGTCACGCCGTTCGCCGCTGACGGCGCGGTCGACCTCGCCGGGGCCGCCACCGTGGCCCGCTGGCTGGTCGATCACGGCAGCGACGGGCTGGTGCTCGCCGGCACCACCGGCGAGGCGTCGACGCTCGACGACGAGGAGAAGCTGGCGCTGTGGCGGGCCGTCCGGGCGGCCGTGGACGTGCCCCTGCTGGCGGGGG
>DASQUY010000465.1:0-5032 GCA_035641055.1 Acidimicrobiales bacterium
CGGGTCGGGGTTGAGGTTGCAGCCGACGAAGCCCATCTCGCAGACGCAGCGACGCAACTCGACGACCGACGGCTCGATCGCCGCGCCGGGCGACTGCGGGAGCTGACAGACCGGAGCGAACCGGGTCGGATAGAGGTCGCCGACCCGGCGGATCAGCTCGTTGCAGTGCTCGGTCCAGAACCGGCTCGTGTGGATGTTGCCGACGTGGTGGCCCATCCACGAGGCCCGCGGTGAGAACAGCGTCAGGTCGGTGCCGCGCTCGCGCTGGAGGCGGAGCTGGGCGCCCTCGAGGCTCTCGCGGATCTGGTCGTCGCCGATGGCGACCGCGCCCTTGGCGCCGACGTGGTCGGGGTCGGCGGCCACGGCCGCCGTCTGCGCCTCCCGGTACTCCCCGAGCGGCGCCGGGGCGGTCGTGTAGTGCCCGTGGCAGTCGATGATCATCCGGCGGATCGGCCACCCGTGATTGTGAACAATAATGTCAACACGATGCTAGCCTGGCCGTTCATCCGCCGAGGAGGGAGGCAGCCCGTTGCCGGCGCGTCGTGACTACGACGACATCCCCGGGACCATCGTGTTCGACGGCCGCCGCAGCCGGCGCGGCTACGCCCTCAACTCGTTCCTCATGTCGCTCAACGGGGCCGACAACCGCGAGGCCTTCAAGGCCGACGAGGCTGCGTACCTCGACCGGTTCGCCCTCGACGACGAGCAGCGAGAGGCGGTGCTCCAGCGCCAGTGGCTGCGGCTGATCGAGCTGGGCGGCAACATCTACTACACCTACAAGCTGGCGGCCTGCGACGGGATGACGTTCCAGGACCTCGCCGGCATGCAGACCGGGATGAGCGCCGAGGAGTTCGCCGAGATGATGCGCACGGGCGGCCGTCCCCCCGAAGGGAACCGGCACCGGCAGGAGCGGACCGGCTGATGGCTCGGCTCGTCGGCGGCGTCGGCTGCTCGCACGTGCCGGCGGTCGGGGCGGCCATCGACAAGGGCCGGACGGGCGAGCCGTACTGGGCGCCGTACTTCGCCAAGCTGGAACGGGCCCGCGCCTGGATCGCCGAGGTCGACCCCGACGTGTGCCTGGTCGTCTACAACGACCACGCCTACGCCTTCTCCCTACAGATCATCCCCACCTTCGCGCTCGGCCTCGCCGACGAGTTCCCGCCTGCCGACGAGGGCTACGGGCCACGGCCGGTGCCCGTCGTGGAGGGCCACCCCGAGTTGGCGTGGCACCTGGGCGAGTCGCTGATCCTCGACGAGTTCGACATGACTCTCGTCAACGAGATGCCGGTCGACCACGGCCTGACCGTGCCGCTCTCGGTGATGTTCGGCCAACCCGAGGCGTGGCCGTGCCGGATCATCCCGCTGTGCGTCAACGTCGTGCAGTACCCGCCGCCGACCGGCCGGCGCTGCTACCAGCTCGGACAGTCGATCCGCCGGGCCCTCGAGGCCTACGAGGGCGACGAGCGGGTCGTCGTGTTCGGCACCGGTGGTATGTCACACCAGCTCCAGGGCGAGCGGGCCGGCTTCATCAACGCCGACTTCGACTACGCGTTCCTCGACGGGCTCGTGGCCGACCCCGACGCGATCGCCGGCATCCCTCACATCGACTACCTGCGCGAGGCCGGCTCGGAGGGCATCGAGCTCGTGATGTGGCTCGTCATGCGCGGCGCCCTCGCGCCGAAGGTCCGCGAGGTGTACCGGGCCACGCACCTGCCCACCTCCAACACGCACAACGGCCTGCTCATCCTCGAGGAAGGCTGACGGGCGGCGCTGTCCGGGACGCCGGCGCCCTCACCCGCGCCGCCGAGTTCGTGGCTGTGGAACGATGGGCGCGTGTCCGATGTGGTGACGTTCGCGGAGGACGGCCGGACCTATCGGGTGGCTGGGCTGCAGGCCAAGGCGGAGGCGATCGGCCGCGCCGCCCAGGAGATGGACACGCTCATCGAGGATCGCGTGCGGGCAGCCGGCAGGGCGCTGGAGGAGTGGCAGGGCGCACACGCCGCCACCTTCGTCGAGGACGGCAACGGGGTCCTGTCGCAGATGGCGAGCCTGCGCGTCAAGCTGTGGCACGCCAGCCGCATGCTGTCTGCCTTCCCGGAGGCGCCGACCGCCAGCATCGGCACGATGCGCTACGTGGACGCGATCTACATGGGCGCACGGCTCGACCCGCCCTCCGCCAACGGGGCCGCCTCGGCCGTACCCGGCGACCTGCGCGCCTACATGACGGTGTCGTCGGGCCAGGACTGCCGCTTCGCCTCGCTGGCCGACGCGGTGAACCTCGACGGGGTGACCGCGGAGGTCAGCTACGAGCGGGCGCTCACGCCGGGCGAACGGCAGCGCCAGATCGACGCCGGTGCCACGCAGGCCGAGGCGGACGAGATGACCACGACCCACACCGAACCGGTGGCCGACCTCGAGGCGTTGATCCCGCTGCCGAGCCCCCGCCCGATGGTGCCGGCGCTCGTGGCGGCGTCGCGGGCGCTGGGCGAGTTCGCCAGCGCCGTGGCGATCGCCTTCGAGAACGCTGACCGGCCACTGCTCGATCTCCTCGCCGACTATCCGGGTCTGGCCGGGTTCATCGTCGCCGGGATGGGCGACGGTCGGGTGAGCGGGGAGTCGTCGCTGGCGATCCTGTTGGCGTACTTCGCCGAGTTCGACACCGCGGCCCACGGCGGCGACGCCGACGGCATCGTGTCGCTGGAGGACCTGGAGGCGGTGACCGGCCGCACCGGGCTGCCCGAGCACGTCCGGGCCGCAGCTCGGTACCTGCTCGACAACCCGACCCTCTTCGGCTTGGCCGAGACCATGCACGATTCCTGGGACCCCAACGGCGCGGACATCCTCGGCGGCGGCGACGGGCGCATCTCGGAGGAGGACATCCGGGCCTTTCTCGAGCTCAACGCCCACCTGCGGACCCTGGAACAGGACTTCGATACCTTCGACACGGCGGCCCACGGTGGCGACGCCGACGGCATCGTGTCGCGGAACGACCTCGAGGCGATCGCCGCGGGGTCCGGTCCGCTGGCGACGACGGCGCAGTATCTGCTGGACAACGACACCGCCTATCGCCGGCTGGCCAACTACGAGCAGGCCAAGGAGTTCAACGGCGTCTACGCGGCCCAGTACCCGCAGTTCGAGATCACCCGTAACTCGGTGATCGGGCTGGCGGTGGACCAGCAGGTCTACGGCGACGATGCGGAGGCAGCGCGGCGGTTCGTCACCAGCCTTCCCGTTGCCAGCGACGGTGACGAGGGCATCCCCATCTGGCTCTGCTCCGACGACGGCACCAAGAGCCTGGCCAACGCCGCCCTCCTCGACACGCTCGGCGATCTCAGCGACGCCCACACGGTGATCTCGCACCTGCCCGAGACCACCACCGGGGTCCGCAACCGGCTCATCACCGGCTTCTACGACGAGCTGGCCCGGCGGGCCGACGCCCTGTTCGCCGGTCCGCTGGCGGGGGATCCCGCCCAGCCGGGCCACCCGGGGGTGAACTGGCTGCTGATGGCACCGTGGGCCTCGAACACCGCCGGCGGGGCGATCAGGGGCGACCTCTCGGTGTGGGGGATGGGCCTCACGGGGGGAGAGCGACAGGCCATGGCCGACGGCAACCAGTGGATCTTCAACGACATCGGCGCCCGCTACGCCGCTTTCATCGAGCTGTACGAGGCCAACCCCAACCCGAGCGAGTCCGAGCTGGAGTCGTTCTTCGCCACCACCTTCCGGGACGGTGACGCTCAGATCCGCACCGGCTTCGCGGGGTACGTCGCCGTCATGGAGGAGAGCGACCCGGCCGCCCGGCAGCAGCTGATGTTCGAGGCCAACACGCTGGTGGCGATGCACGAGCAGGCCGGCGTGCAGCCCTATCTCGAGAAGCTCGACCGCTGGTACGTCCCCAAGGAGATCGAGCGCCGCTACTTCGACACGTCCATCGCCGGCCAGCGCTACGACCTGGACCTGGACGTGCCCGAGACCAACCTGCCCAACAACGTCGTCGACGACGCTCCGCTGCTCGACCTGGACCCGGGAGGCAGGACCCCGGCCAGCTACCAGGCGTCGACACAAGGCGCCACCGAGTTCTCGGACGGCGGCACGCCTCGCTCGGGTGTCGTGGACATGCCGCCCATCTCGGGCATCGAGTCCTGGGACGACGAGTTCCCGACCTCCACCCGCCAGATGTGGGAGGAAGGCAGCGGGGGCGCGTCCCCCGACAGCACCGAGGGCTCCGGCGCCAGCAGCTGGCAGGACCGCAACGAGCGCATGTACTACATCGTCACGCTCTTCGAGCAGAACCACAGCAGCCCGGACCTCTACCAGACCGAGCGGTTCCCCATACCCCTGAGCGAGGTCCGATGGCTCGACCCCGCGACCGGGCTGCGATGATGTGGTCCGCCTGCGGGCAGCGGGCGCGGCTCGCCCTGGTTATGGTCGCGGCCGTGAGCCTGGGTGCGGTTGGCTGCGGCGGCGACGACGAGGAGCCGAGGGCCGGCGAGATCCGGTCCACGATCGAGGACCTGTGGCGCGAGGCCGGGGTCGACCTCGACGACACCACCTGGACCGATTACACGTGGCAGTCCACCCCTCACGAGGTCGGGTGCGCCGACACTCGCGACGAGGACGACCGCTGGATCGCCTTCCGCAAGTCGAACCTGGCGGGCGAGCTCTACTCCCAGGACGGGATCTGGGATGGGGTCAACGCCCATCTCGAGGACGGCGGGTTCGGCATCCAGCGCTATCGGCAGCCGGGATCGGGCGGCCTGACGGTGCGGGCCGAGCGCGACGAGCTGGTCGTGTTCGTGGACGTCTCGCGCAACGGGTCCACGCACATCGACGTCATCGCCGGCCCGTGCGCGAGCTTCATGGGCCAGGAGCCACCCACCGCATCCGAGCCGATCCCCTGAGCTCGCGGCGGATGGACACGGCACGCACGGCCGGTCGGGAGAGGTCCTGGTGGGGCTGGGGCTGGGAGGACCAGGCCATGACCGACGAGCAGGTGGGCGGGCTGGCGGCGGTGATGGCCGAGCGGTTCGAC
>DASQUY010000466.1:0-3393 GCA_035641055.1 Acidimicrobiales bacterium
GGCGTGCGCAAGCCGGACCCGGCGATCTACGAGATGGTGTGCGCAGAGCTGGGCGTCGCACCCCCGGAGGCCGTGTTCCTCGACGATCTCGGCGTCAACCTCAAACCGGCGCGGGCGATGGGCATGGCCACGATCAAGGTCGGCGACCCCGACGACGCCCTCGCCGAGCTTCAGCAGGTCGTCGGGTTCCCGCTGCCGTGAACCTCAGGGCCGCCCCCGGCACGGTTCTGGCGGTGCTGGCGCTGGCGGCGTGCGCCGGTCGGGGCGTCGGGGACGAGAGCGAGGGCGGGCCGGGCGACCCCGAGGACGGCGGCTCGGCGGCCTGTCGGCTGCTCACCACCGAAGAGGTGAGCGGGCTGTTCGGACAGCCGGCGCAGGCGGTGCCCGCCGACGGCGACACGCCGGCGGTCAGGGGGTCGGAGAGCTGCCTGTGGGAGGCCACCGTCGACGGGGCGAACCCGACCGTCCACCAGCTTCAGCTTTCCGTCTTCGCCGGGGACGAGGCTTTCGACCCCTCGGCCTGGGGCGGCGACCCCGAGGCGGTGCCCGACCTGGGCGACGAGGCGTTCCTGGTGCCCAGCGGCCTCCTCGGCACCACCGCCGGCTACCGCGACGGCGAGCGGACGGTGATCCTCAGCCACGCGGTCCCCCTGGGGGACGACCCGCCCGGTACCGCCACCCAGCCCGACCAGGTCCTCGAGCTTCTGCGCGCCGTCCACGACCGGCTGGGCTGACCAGGTCCGGGGTGTACGTTCGGCCACGATGGCCGAGGCCAGCCAGCCGCTCTACTACCACGACTACCTGCAGCTCGACCGGCTCCTGTCCTGCCAACAGCCCGCCAGCGAGCGGCTCGGGCGCCCCGCCCACGACGAGCTGCTGTTCATCGTCGTCCACCAGGCCTACGAGCTGTGGTTCAAGCAGATCCTCCACGAGCTCGACGCCGTGCTCGACATCTTCTCCGGCGTGGTCGCCGACCGGGACATGCTGCGGGCCGTCGGGCACCTGCAGCGGGTGGCCGAGATCGAGCGGCTCCTGGTCCACCAGGTCGACGTGCTCGAGACCATGACCCCGCTCGACTTCCTCGACTTCCGTGACGCGCTGGTGCCGGCGTCGGGCTTCCAGAGCCTGCAATTCCGCCTCATCGAGAATCGCCTGGGTGTCGACCCGGCCAGCCGGCCGCTCATCGCCGGGTCCGTCTACACCACCCGGTTCTCCTCCGACCACCGCCGGCGGATCGAGCGGACGGAGACCGGCCCCACCCTGTTCTCCGAGGTGCAGGCGTGGCTGGAACGCACCCCGTTCCTCGCGCTCGCGGATTTCCCCTTCTGGCACCGCTATCGAGGTGCGGTCGAGTCGTCGATGGCCGCCGATCGCCGGGCGATCGAGGAGGACCCCCGGCTCGGGGATGACGAGCGGGCCCGACGGCTCGAGGCCTTCGACCGCTCGACGGCCCAGCACACGGCCGTGTTCGACCCGGACCGCTACGCCGCGCACGACCCCGGCTATCGACCCCGGCTCTCGCACCGGGCCTTCGAGGCGGCGCTGCTCATCAACCTGTACCGCGACGAGCCGGTCCTGCAGCTCCCCTACCGCCTGCTCGCCACCCTCATGGACGTCGACGAGGGCCTCACCAACTGGCGCTACCGGCACGCCCTCATGGTCCGGCGCATGATCGGCGGCCGCATGGGCACGGGCGGCACGTCCGGCTACGACTACCTGTACGAGTCGGCCGAGCGTGTCCGGGTGTTCAACGACCTGTTCACCCTGTCCACCTACCTGGTGCCCCGCGCCCAGATCCCGCCGCTGCCGGCCGACGTCGAGCGTGCCATGGGCTTCTACCTGTCCAGCAAGGCCGACGGGACGCCGTGAGCCTCGCCGTCCACGAGCAGGAAGCCCGACGGCTCGATGCGACCGATCCCGGCCACCGAGAGCTGTTCCACATCCCGCCCGCCGCCGGCGGGCCGTATGCCGAGGCCGCCTACCTGGCCGGCAACTCCTTAGGCCTGCAGCCGACGGCCACCCGCGAGGAGCTGCTCGCCGACCTGGGCGCCTGGGCGCGCCTCGGGGTCGACGGACACCTGCGAGGCGAGCGGGGCTGGCTGGCGTACCACGAGCTGTTGACCGAGCCGGCCACCCGACTGGTGGGTGCCCTCCCCCGGGAGACCGTGGCGATGGGCTCGCTCACGGTCAACCTGCACCTGCTGATGGTGTCCTTCTACCGGCCGGCCGATGACCGCACGAGGATCGTCGTCGAGGACAGCACCTTCCCCTCCGACAGCTACGCGGTGCGCAGCCAGGCGCGCGTCCACGGCCTCGACCCGGACGAGGCGGTGCTCCGGCTGCGCCCCCGGCCGGGGGAGGACTGCCTGCGCACCGAGGACGTGGTCGAGTTCCTCGACCGGGAGGGTCCGTCCGTGGCCTTGGTGCTGCTCGGCGGTGTGAACTACCTGACCGGCGAGCTGATGGACATGCCGGCCATCACGGCCGCCGCCCGGGCCGTCGGCGCCCGGGTCGGCTGGGACCTCGCCCACGCGGTCGGCAACGTGCCCCTGCGGCTCCACGCCTGGGGCGTCGACTTCGCCGCCTGGTGCTCGTACAAGTACCTGAACGGGGGCCCAGGGGCGGTCGCCGGCGTCTTCGTCCACGAGCGCCACCTCGCCGACGGGAGCCTCCCGCGTTTCGAGGGCTGGTGGAGCACCGAGGCCGCCACCCGGTTCGAGATGGCCCCGGTGGCCCGGCCGCCGGCGACGGCCGAGGCCTGGCAGGTGTCGAACCCCCCGATCCTGGCGATGAGCCCCGTGCGGACATCGCTGGAGCTGTTCGACAAGGTCGGCATCGCGGCTCTGCGGACGCGCAGCCGGCAGCTCACCCGTTACCTCGAGGCGTTGCTGGACCGGGTCACGGCGCGCCGGCCCCTCGCCCTCATCACCCCGCGGGATCCCGAGCGGCGGGGCGCCCAACTGTCACTGCGGGTGGGGGCGCAGGCCGGGAGCGCCGCCGACCTGGCCCAGCGGCTGCGCGACGACCACGGCGTGGTCGCCGACACGCGGGTGCCCGACATCGTGAGGCTGGCACCGGTGCCCCTGTACTCGACCTACCACGACTGCTGGCGCGCCGCCGACGCTCTCGCCCAGCTCGTGCCGGAGGACTCGTGAGCTCTGGGGCGGAATCTGGCCGGGCCGACGACCAGGTTCTGACACAGAACGCCGATGTGACCATCGTCGGCGCCGGCCTCACCGGCTGCCTGCTCGCCTGCTTCCTCGCCCGGCGGGGCCTGAGGGTGCGGTTGTACGAGCGCCGCGGCGACCCCCGGACCGGGGAGCCCGAGCGCGGGCGGTCGATCAACCTGGCGATCTCGGAGCGGGGTCTCGACGCGCTGCGCCGCGTCGGCCT
>DASQUY010000467.1:0-2014 GCA_035641055.1 Acidimicrobiales bacterium
GACGGTCACCGACCTGCTGGCGGACCAGCGCCACATGCGGTCCGGTGACCCTGCCGGTGATGCCAGCGCGTACCAGAAGACGTCCGTCCCGCCGTCGCCGTTGAAATCGCCGACCAGCGGCTCGTAGGTGCCGTCGACCGCCCGAACCGATCGGGTGAAGCTGCCGCGGCCCTCGCCGAACCAGATCGAATCGGGGGCGGTGCCGGGGCCGTACCAGAAGACGTCCGCACGGCCGTCACCGTCGAAATCCCCGGTGAACGGCTGATAGGTGCCGGAGACCGCCGTCGCCAGGTGGGTGAAGTTCCCGCCGCTCTCGCCGAACCAGATCGAATCGGGAGCCGTGCCGGGGCCGTACCAGAAGACGTCCGCACGGCCGTCACCGTCGAAATCGCCGGTGAGGGGCCGGTAGGTCCCGCTCACCTGTAGGACCGACCAGTCCTTCCACGCCGGCGGCCGCAGGTCGCATGCACCCTTGCGCGCCGTCCGGTCGCAGAGCCTGATGCCCGACGACCACCGGAGCGTGCTCCGGGGGTTCGAGCCGATCGTCGCCGACGCTTCGATGTCGGTGCCGTACCCGGTGTCGTCCCGCAACCAGAATCGCCGCTCCACGTCACCGTCTCGCAGGACGTAGAACGGCGCGCTCAGCGGGTTGGGACTGAACGACGGCGACGTCCACGCCCGGCTGCCCTGCGCGGCGGCCGGGTCGACGAAGAGACAGGGCACCGTGGCCGTCGTGCCGACGAGCTGGCACGTGCGGCGGCTGGCGCCGCCCAGCGCGGACACCCCGTCGACGAGGGTGAAGTTGACGAGCGTGTCGTCGTCGAGGCGGCCCGGGTCGTTGTCCCGGTAGTGGTTGAGGAAGATCTCGCGGCACCGCTCACCGTCGCCCCGCGGGTCGTCGCAGCCGTGCCACGGTGCCACCGAGTAGGCGAAGCGATTGAGACCCGTCGCCGCGGTCCACCGGCAGAACCGGTCCGACACGACCTCGGCCGCCAAGCGGGCGGCGGACGCGGTGTCGATCCGCTCGGCGGCCGTGTTCTGCCAGGGGTGATCGAACTGCCACAGGCCGATGCCAGGGTGCCAGAACGCGTTGCGGAAGGTCGTCGCCGGATCACCGAAGGCGTACAGGATCGCCGAGCCGTCCCATCGGCTGAGCGTCATCGGTGACGGGGCGACCGTGGGGCTGTCGAGGGGCCCGGCCTCGGTGAAGGTGATCGACAACATGATGGCGGCGAGCTTCGCGTCGGACAGCCCACAGCCGCCGGTGCGCCACGACGCGGCGTTGCCCGCAGCCGCGGACACCGTGTCGGCATACGGCTGGCGGCCGAACGCCCTGGTCGTGGCCGCAAGCGCCACGATCTCGTCGGCCTCGGCCACCCGCCCCGTACCCGGTGGCTCGGCGCTCTGCGACGGCCTGGTCTCGCCGCCGGGCCCCGCCGGCGCCGTGGATGGTGGCGTGGGCTCGCCTGGTACGGGTGCCTGCGCACTGGCGGCCGCCCCCCACGCGCTGGACACGAGGAGGGCGGTGGCTACCACGCCCGCGCAGCGCCTAGCCCTCCGTCCGCCCGACACGGTGCGTCCCACCCTGCGAGCACCACCGCCCGTAGGCCCGGGGTGGCACGTCGACACCATGCGTGACGATACTTCTCGGCGATAATGCCCGCCGGCCCGCAAGGACCTGGGCAGCAAAGAACGGACGGGCGAGAACACCATTGACCCTCGAATCGCATCTTCCCAGCGAGCGGCAGGCGGGGACTCTAGCCGTCCCCCCACGGGTCCAGGTGACGGTGCCCGAGGTCGGGCCGGTCGCCGACGTCTCGCCAGCTCCGGAGCCTTCGGGCGAGCCCACGGCCCGTGCGGGTCGGCGAGCGACCGGCTGGGACCTCCTGGGGCTGTCGGTCACCGCACTCGGCATGCTGGGCATCCGTCAGGTCGCGGTGGTTGCCATCGCCGCGCCCCTCGGGCAGTCGCGGCGCGTGTTCCTCGTGGCGGCGGTCGTCGGCGCGGTGGTGTC